>JBDSIB010000178.1:0-3096 GCA_039918155.1 Ferruginibacter sp. | reverse complement strand
GCCCTTGGACTATACATTTATTCGAATGCACCATCTTATACGCCGGCAACTGCACCGGGAGAAGGGTTTACCTGCATTGATGATGTGGCCAGGGGGGTATTGTTTTACATGCGAAGCAGTGCATTTGCAACGGATACTGCAGTGCAGCGGAAGGTTTTTGGACTCATGCAATTCGTACTCAGCATGCAATCTGCAAATGGCTACTTCTATAATTTTTTACAAACAGGAAATGTTATAAATACCTTCGGTAATACCAGTGTAGATCAGCCCAAATGGTGGAGTTGGCGTGCGCTACAGGCACTTACCGAAGGAGAGGCTATTATAAGGACAAAGAACACTTCCCTGGCGGATAAAATGAATCAGGCAACGAATAAGCTGATCACAGTTATTAAAAATGACCTGGTAAATAAACCAAAGACGACAATACAAACGGATGGTATTGACGTACCCCAATGGTTGCCGGAAGGTGCAGATCAGGCCTCAACAATGATCCTTGCACTTATCCCGTTTTGCCAGGCTACATCCGATCAGGTTATGAAAGATTATATCGCAAAACTCGCTGATGGAATTATATTGACTCAGTTTGGGGATGCCTCACATTTTCCATATAGTGCATTTTTAAGTTCGGGTACTACCTGGCATGCCTACGGTAACGAGGAGGCACATGCGCTTTTTACCGCCGGCCAGTATTTGAACAATGCCGTTTATATCAGCAAAGCAAAAGCAGAAGTTGATAATTTTTATCCCTGGATATTAAATACCGGGTTTAAAAATTCCTTCCAGGTAAAACTGGATAATAATGTTCTTACACCTTATAATGTCCTTGACTTTGAACAGATTGCTTATGGAATAAGGCCAATGGTATTTGCTGCTATTGACGCCTATACTATCACCAATGATGCAAAGTACTCAGATCTGGCGGGTCACCTGGCAGCGTGGTTTTTGGGCAACAACGGCGCATCAACAACCATGTATTCAACAGCTAATGGTGTTTGTTTTGATGCCATTGCTTCAGGAAATATTGTTAACAAAAACTCCGGCGCAGAATCTACAATCGAAGCTTTACTTACCATGCAACGGGTAAGCAGTTATCCTTCTGTAAAAGCTGCACTCAAAATATACAAACGATAGCCGGTAAAAATGTTCCGCTTATAAAAATAAAGTATGAAAGATATAGCAGTCCGCTTTTCAGAAAACCCTTTATTATCTCCAAAAGATTTAAAGCCAAGTATAGAAGGATTGGAAATAGCCTGCCTTTTAAATCCAGGGGTGTTTGAATTTGAAAATAAAACCTGGATGCTGATAAGAGTTGCAGAAAGACCGGTTCAAAACGAAGGAGTGATTTCTTTTCCTGTACTAACGGAAACGGGTAAAACAAAAATCATCGAAATTCAAAAAAATGATCCGGACCTGGATGCCTCAGATGCAAGAGTAATTAATTATAAGGGGGTTGATTATTTAACAACGCTTTCCCACCTGAGGCTTGTATGTAGCGATGATGGAATAAATTTTTATGAACCGGATGACTACAAACCATTGGTAGGCGAGGGCGCCTTACAGGCATTTGGTATTGAAGATTGCCGGGTTGTTTTTCTGGAGGAGAAATACCACCTCACTTTTACGGCTGTATCTGCGAATGGAGTTGGTGTTGGGTTGCGGACTACATCCGATTGGAAAAATTTTGAATCGCATGGTATGATTTTGCCACCACACAATAAAGACTGCGCCATCTTCAGCGAAAAAATAAATGGATTGTATTATGCATTGCACCGGCCAAGCAGTGTAGATATTGGCGGCAATTATATCTGGCTGGCGTCTTCACCTGATGGATTGCATTGGGGCAATCATAAATGCATTATCAGAACAAGAGAACAGGCCTGGGATAGTGCAAGAGTAGGTGCAGGTGCTGCGCCAATAAAAACAGCCAGGGGCTGGTTGGAAATTTATCATGGTGCCAATAAAGAAAATCAATATTGCCTCGGTGCTTTTTTAATGGATCTTCAGGACCCGTCTAAAGTGATTGCCCGTACAGTAGATCCGATAATGATTCCCACAGAAACCTATGAATTGAGCGGTTTTTTTGGAAATGTCGTGTTCACAAACGGGCACATTATACATCCTGATGGGGATCGGGTAACCGTTTATTATGGAGCTTCAGATGAGTTTGTTTGCGGCGCTGATTTTTCAATTAAAGAAATTCTTTCATTATTAAAATTAAATCATGAGCAATAAACTGCAAACGGAAATCGATCATTTTAAAAAGCAATCTCATGATTTTCGTATCCTGATTTTAACGAATCTCGTTTATGCGTTTGTGTTACCTGTGATAGATATTTTTGTTGCAGCCTATATCATGCGCAATTCAAATGATCCTACAAAAGTTGTAATTTATCAGCTAACTATTTATACCGCTATTCCACTTGCCTTTCTTTTAAACGGTTTTCTTTTAAAACATTTTAATATCCGGAAACTTTATTCTGCCGGCATGATGCTGAGTGGTGTTTCCATGATTATTATGATGAGTTTAAAAACGCTTGATATTACCGGGATTGGCGTTGCCGGAATTACGATGGGCTTTTCATTTGGATTTTACTGGGCAAACAGGGATTACCTGGCGCTTGCAATTACCAATGATGAAAACAGGAATTATTATTACGGGCTGGAAACTTTTTTTTACACCATTATTGCAGTGATTATACCAGTCACCATTGGTTGGTTTATAGAATCAAAAGGGGGCGATAGCGGTGCTCACAGTGCTTACAAGGTAATAACCGGCGTCGTTTTATTAATAACGATTGTTGCATCTATTGTTTGTTTTCGGGGCACCTTTAAAAACCCGGAACAAAAAAAATATATCTTTTTCAAGTTTCATCAGCTGTGGTACAGGTTATTATTTCTTGCATCCCTAAAAGGGTTGGCTCAGGGCTTTTTAGTAACGGCCCCGGCTATGCTCATTATGCAGCTATTGGGAAAAGAAGGTGCCTTAGGTTCTGCCCAGTCTATCGGAGCCATTATTGCTGCATTTGTAATGTATTTATTGGGCAGAATTGCTAAACCATCTGACAGAATTAAAATATTTGCCGCAGGCTTAATCCT
>JBDSIB010000177.1:0-16189 GCA_039918155.1 Ferruginibacter sp. | reverse complement strand
TTATAAAGTGCATTTGCGTGAGGGATAGAAGCGAATACCCCGGTGAGAGTTTGTAGAGCGGCTTTGTGCCGGAGTAGTAGCGCATAGCCCGACCCTTGGGCACGCCTGAATATATAAATTAAAAAAGCCCACAGTCTGTGGGCTTTTTTGTGATGAGATTTTACTTCAATTAATTTCCGTTACCATTATTATCATCACCATTATATTGGGCACCATCAACTTTAATAACCTGGTACCAAACTTCGCCGTTATCCTGCACTACAGGTTTGTATTGAACTCCATCAACCTGGTAATATGTTTCGCCATCAACAGTAAGTGTTTGATATCCTTCAGGGATGCTTTCTACAACAGCTCCCAATGGTGGTTGAACTACCTGGTAGTTATTGTCTTCTCTCTGATTGTAATAAGTTCCGTTATAATAATAATATGGATCATTATTTACATAAATCCTTCTGTAGCCGAACGGGAGTGTATTAATATACAAACCAAACGGTGGATTACAAACGATGTAAGAACTTTGATAAGGACGATAATAAATTCCGTTATAATATCTATAACCAAAACCACCATAATTTATATTTGAATAACCGTAAGGGAACACATTAATTACAGTATGTCTCCTTGGAAAATAACTGCTGTTATATCTCCAACTAGGATTGTGTGCATTGTAAACGGGATGATAATTACGGAAACCTGCAGGTCTGTTGTAACTGTTATACCCTGATCTGTTATAGCCATTGCCAGATCTGTTGTAGGTGCTATTACCTGGCCTGTTGTAATTATTACCTGGTCTGTTATAAACGTTAGTACGATTTACAGTTGTATTGTTGTTGCGTACAATTTCACGGTTAGGTCTTTGCATATTTTGGCGTCTGTCTGCGACTGCTGGCCCGTTATTTTGTGGAGGTCTGTTAGGCTGAAATGAACGGGGAGTGCGCTGCACAGTTGTAGAAGGCCTTGGTTCCTGACGAACGCTACGGTTGTCGTTGCCACCACGATTTGGCGTAAAATTACCGCCCCTGCCACTGCCGTTATTGCCTGGAGTAAAACTTCTTTGATGGTCGCCACCGCCTCCACCATCCCTGGTTTCGCTATGACGTTGTGCAAAGCTTTGAAAAGAAAGCATGGCACCAATTGCTACCAGTACAACGTAAGAGTAGCGTTTAATGGGGTTTAAGTTATTTTTCATTGACTTTAAGTTTTAGAATAAAATGTTTTATGTATCCATAAGACGATTTCATTACTCCAAAGTTAATACCATAAAAACGTTTTCACAGAACAATAACAAATCCCTAAAAAACAGTATGTTAGCATACCATTGCTCTACTCCATTTCAAGTATCTTTTCAAAAAGGGTTTCGTAGGTTTTATTAGCTTCTTCAAGCGCTGCAGCAGCCTGCTTGTACTCCCTTTCAGCTTTTATAAATTTATCTTTATTGTTATATATATCCGGCAATGCTAAAGAGTTTTCAAGTTCGCTTTTATTCTTATTTAACAAAACGATCTTCTCTTCCAATTGCTTAAACTGCGTTTTTATCTTTTGTAACTCTTTTTTTTGATCATTTGAGGGTGCTGCTTTTTGTATAACTTTTTCAACTTTTACCTCCGCCTTCTCATTTTTTAAAACAGCCTTCTCATTCTTTTTTAATTCAGCTTCCGCTTTCGTTCTACGTTCTTTCCAATCTTCCCACTCGGCATAAGTTCCTTTAAATTCCCGAATCTTATGGTCTTCTATTTCCCATATTTTATTGGCAAGCCTGCTGATGAAATACCTGTCGTGGCTAACGAGTATCAAACTGCCTTCATATTTGTTCAAGGATTCTACCAATAGGTCTACCGAATGAATATCCAAATGGTTTGTTGGTTCATCCAGCATTAAAAAGTTTGCTTTACTGGCAATTGTTTTAGCCAAAGCAACTCTGGCTTTTTCACCACCGCTCAATACTTTTACTTTCTTTTCTACTGCATCACCACTGAAAAGAAATGCGCCTAATAAACTCCTGAGTTCCAAATCATTTTTTCCGCTGCCGGCATCTTTTAATTCTTCCAGTACATCATTATTCATGTTAAGTGCTTCTAACTGATGCTGTGCGTAAAATGATTCAACAACATTGTGTCCCCACTCTCTTTGCCCCGTAAAAGATTCTGTGCCTGCAATGATTCGGAGCAATGTAGATTTACCTTTTCCATTTGCACCAATCAATGCTATTTTATCACCACGGTCAATTTCAGCACCTGTATTTTCTACAATATGTACGTCCTTAAAATTTTTGGTAACATGCTTTAATGTACAGATGATTTTGCCCGGTTGTTTTTCTACGGCAAAATTTATTTTCATGTTCGGGCGCTCCAGGTTTACGTCTTCAATACGTTCAATCTTATCCAATCTTTTTACAATGCTCTGTGCCTGCGCAGCCTTGCTGGCTTTGGCTTTAAAGCGTTCCACAAATCTTTCCTGCTGGCGAATGTAATCCTGCTGATTATCGAAAGCCTTCTTCTGCATATCAATTCTCAGCGCTTTTTCAGTTTCGTAGTAAGAATAATTACCGGTGTAAAAATGAAGCTCCTGCTGATACAGTTCTACAATTTTTGTTACCATTCTGTCTAAGAAAAAACGATCATGCGAAACAATAACCACTGCACCCTGGTAATGTTGTAAATATTTTTCAAGCCACTCAATACTCGGAAGATCCAGATGGTTCGTAGGTTCATCCATCAGCAATACATCAGGATGTTGTAAGATCATTTTTGCAAGCAGTACACGCATACGCCAGCCACCGCTAAAATTTTTATAAGGCTTATGTAATTCTGCATTGCTGAAACCAAGTCCCTGCAATATTTCTTCGGTTTTATGATGAATGCTGTATCCATCCAGTACATCCATTTCATGCAAAAGATCTGCATATTTATTCGCCAGTTCTTCATCACCGGTTTTCTCCAGTTCTTTACCCACTTCTTCCATTTCTTTTTCCAGTTGTTTCACTCTTTCAAAAGCACCTAAGGCTACGTCTAAAATGGAATCTTCTGTATCAAAACCTAAAAGATCCTGGTGCAAAAAACCGATGGTTGTTTCCCTGCCTTTTTCTACTGTTCCTTTTGCAGGAGAATATTGACCGGTTAAAACTTTTAGTAAAGTTGATTTTCCGGTACCGTTATACCCAATCAAACCAATACGTTCATTTGGTTGTATATGCCAGGTAGCATCTTCTACGATAGCTCTTGCGCCAAATTCAAAAGTTACGTTCTGTAAGCCTAATAACATTGCTTATGATAATTTTTAATATGAAATTTTTGCAAAAGTAACTTAATCAGTAAACTAATTGTACTTATAAATATGCAAAAATCAATATTTTGGAGCCTGGCATTTGTTTTTCATGGCATCATCGTTGCGTCGCACTCTTGTACAGCATCACATTGAGGAGCAACGACGTCGAACATTCTCTTGAAATAAATTTTATATGCTATTGAAAATATAATTCTTGTGGCACTAATTTTGCAAATGCTATCTTTAGCCACCTGTTCCACCGAAAACACAATCTCAATTTATTTAATCTCAAAATTCTGTAATGAAAAGAAAATTACTTTTCCTGATCATCATTGTGTCTTTTTGTGTTTCTGAAAATGTGTTTTCGCAACAGCAGACCGCAGTTTACAATTCTGTTTGTGTACATTCAAATGCATATTATGAATATTTGCCTGCAGATTACCCAGCTGCCGGAGTAAAATATCCGGTAATGTTATTCTTTCACGGAAGTGGAGAAGTTGGACCAGGGACAGCTGCAAGTTTGCCTACGGTTTTAAGAAATGGTCCCCCAAAACTTATAGATAATAAGACCTTTCCTACAAGCTTTACTGTGGGAGGAAAAACTTATAGTTTTATTGTGATTTCTCCCCAGTTTACAGAATGGCCAAATGCTGTTGATGTTCAGGCAGAGATTGATTATGTAAAACGTACTTATAATGCTGATGTTAACCGCATCTATCTTACCGGCCTTAGTATGGGTGGCGGCGTTGTGTGGGATTATGTGGGCAGTGACCTTAGTCGTGGAAATCAAATAGCGGCTATTCTACCTACATGCGGCGCACAATATGCTTATCAATCTTATTGTAACACAATTGCTTCAGAAAACCTACCGGTATGGGGTACCGCAAACAGTATGGATAACACAGTACCACCATCCTACACCATAGATCATGTAAATCTTATTAACACTTCACCTGTTCCGCCAACGCCTCTGGCAAAACTTACCATATTTCCCGTAACAGCACCCACACACGATTCCTGGACAAAAACTTATGATCCCTCATTTAAAGAAGACGGGTTAAATGTATATGAATGGATGCTTCAATATCATAGGAATTTAACCGTGCTTCCGGTAACGGGGCTTGAATTTAGTGTGATGGAAAATAATTCTGCAAAAAATATTAAACTGCAGTGGAAAACATATACAGAAATAAATACAACAGGTTTTAATATTTTGCGTAGTTCTGATGGAAACACTTTTACCCCAATCGGCTTTATTACCAGTATAGGAACCAATGGTTTAGGAGCCGATTATACATTTACAGATAGCAAGCCAGTTACCGGCAAAAACTATTACCGGCTGGAAATAAAAGATAAGGATAATAATAAAACTTACAGCGGTATCAAAATAGCACAGCTTGCATTAAATGTAAATGATATTTCAATTTATCCTGTTCCGGCCAACGATATCCTCAACGTAAAATCGTTGCAGGTATTGCAAAATGCGGTTTTATCTGTTTACAACAGCCAGGGACAAGCCGTAATAAAAAAATCAGTGAGCGGTAGCGGTAATTTTACTTTGAATATTATAAATCTTCCTAATGGTGTTTACTATTTAGAAATATTAAACAATAATATAAAGCAAAGATTTTCTTTCTTTAAAAAATAGTTTTTGATTTTAAATTTTAAAAGCCCGAAGTATTCCTCCGGGTCTTTTAATATTTTTTTGCTTCTCAACTTTATTCAATGAATACTGTTTCATTAAAGGTTTAAGAAGTATGCAGTAACTTTGCACAAATTATTTTACAGATATGAAAAAGATGATAGTATTTATTGTTGTACTGCTAGTAGCGTTCTCAATTTATTGGTTTATGCTTCGTTCAAAATCATCCGGACCTAAAGCTCCAAAGCCTGTTCCAATGGCTATAAAAAGACACTCTGACGCATTTAATAATAGTATAAATACTGTAGTGGATAATTATCTTTCTCTGAAAGATGCGTTTGTAGAAGCCGATACAGCCATGGTAAAAGTTAAAGCAAATGCTTTTATGGCAGCACTTAATAATGTCGATACAATAGAATTAAAAAAAGATACCGCCCTTGTTTTTGAAACAGTAACTGCTACATTGGGTGATATAAAATCGAATGCCGAATCATTACTGAAACAAACAGACATTACTGAAATGCGTCGAGATTTCAGCAGTATGACGGACGTAATGTATCCTACTTTTTTCATTGCTATAAAATACGAAGGCCAAAAACTTTACCTTGATAATTGCCCAATGGCTTTTAATGATAGTATTCCTGCAAACTGGATAAGTAATAGTGCAGAAATTGTAAACCCATATCTTGGTAAAAAACATCCTGTATATCATGCAGGCATGCTGGGATGCGGAGAAGTTAAAGACTCTATCCAGGCTAAATAAAATAGGTTACCTCCTTTGTAATTGACAAATGAAAAAATATTTTCTCTTTTTTTTGACGTACTTCATTTTTAATGGATTGTACGCCCAAGATTGTACAATGAGTGGCTATGTAAAAGATGCAACAACAGGCGAAACCATTATTGGTGCTACAATCACGACTGTAAAAGGTAGAGGTATAAGTAGTAATCAATACGGATTTTACTCTTTAACGCTTGAAAAGAATACTTACAATATTTTATGTTCTTATATCGGCTACAAGCCAAAAATGCTGAGCATAGATCTCAACCGTGATACTGTTCTCAATATTTTTATGGAAACCGGTGTTGCATTATCGGATGCAGTAGTGGTAACTGCCCGTAAAAGAGATAACAATGTGAAAAATGCCCAGATGGGTAAAATCAGTTTGCCCATTGAACAGATAAAATCTGTTCCGGCATTTTTAGGAGAAGTGGATCTTTTAAAAGTGGTCCAGTTATTACCGGGTGTAAGAAATGCCGGTGAAGGCAGTGCAGGAATATATGTACGTGGCGGAGGGCCAGATCAGAATTTAATATTGCTTGATGATGCCATAGTATACAATACGGGGCATTTGTTTGGATTCTTTTCCATATTTAATGCGGATGCAATAAAAAATGTATCGCTCATAAAAGGTGGGATGCCGGCACAATATGGTGGCCGGCTTTCCAGTGTGCTGGATATTTCTATGAAAGAAGGGAATAACCAAAAAACACAGGTGGAAGGTGGGATTGGATTGATAGCTTCCAGGTTTTCCATACAGGGGCCAATCAAAAAAAACAAAGCTTCTTATATTATTTCTGCAAGACGTACTTATATTGATGCACTTGTAAAACCATTTATTGGGAAGAGCAGCCAGTTTCATGGCTCAGGATATTATTTTTATGATCTGAATGCAAAGGCAAATTATCAATTCAGTGAAAAAGACCGGGTTTATTTAAGCGGCTATTTTGGCCGGGACGTATTTGATTTTGCGAATAGCAAGCAAAGCCTTAATGTAAATATTCCCTGGGGAAATGCAACGGGAACCCTGCGGTGGAACCATGTTTTTAATAATAAATTATTTGCAAATACAACCGCCGTTTTCAACAATTATAATTTTACTTTTAATGCTGCACAAAATAATTTTGACCTAAAACTTGCCTCCGGAATTAAGGATGTAAGCCTGAAACAGGATTACGATTTTTATGGATTTGATAAGCATAAAATTAAGTTTGGTTTCTTATATACCTATCATCGGTTCACGCCCAGTGTAGTAAGCGGCAAACAGGATTCAGTTGTTTTTAATCCACAAAATGCACAGGTAAAATATGCGCATGAGGGTGCAGTATACATACAGGATGATTGGGAAGTAAGTTCCAAATTACAGGTGAATGCAGGCTTGCGGTATAGTCTTTTTCAGCAAATAGGTTCATATAAAAAATACATTACAGATCCAAATGGCAACCGTATTGACAGTATTATATATAAAAGCGGGCGGCCCGTAAAAACCTACGGTGGCCTGGAACCAAGACTTACCTTACGATATACTATAGACGAAGCGACCTCTATCAAAGGTTCTGTGACCCGAAACCTGCAATACATACACCTTGTAAGTAATTCAGGTACCACTTTGCCAACAGATATATGGGTGCCAAGTACCTATAAAGTAAAGCCACAGATAAGCTGGTTATATGCTGCAGGTTTGTTTAAAAATTTAAAGAACAATACTTACGAAACCTCGCTGGAAGTTTATTATAAATCAATGCAAAACCAGATTGAATATAGGGAAGGGTATACACCTAATACGTTGAGTGACACAGAAGATGATTTTACTTTTGGCAAAGGCTGGAGTTACGGAAGCGAATTATTTATAAATAAAGTAAAAGGAAGATTTACAGGTTGGATAGGGTATACGTTAAGCTGGACCTGGCGTAAATTTTTGGCTTTAAATGACGGTAATAAGTATCCGGCAAAGTATGACAGGAGAAATGATATGTCAATTGTTGGTTTGTACACTATCAATAAAAAATGGAAAGTATCCGGCACATTTGTATATGGTACCGGAAATGCTGCTACACTGCCGGAACGTTTTTATATTATTGGCGGAGTACTAACGCAGGAGTATAGCCGCATAAATCAATATCGCTTGCCTTCTTATCACCGCATAGATCTTTCTGCTACCCTTACGCCAAAAAGAAATGAGAACAGGAAACTACAAACTGAATGGGTATTCAGTATCTACAATGTTTACAGCAGAAAAAATCCTTATTTTATTTACTTTGATCAAACCGGTAATCCTTACGATGGATCATTAAAAGTACAGGCGAAACAAGTCTCCCTTTTCCCGATAATACCTGCAGTAACCTGGAATTTTAAATTTTAATTTTGGTTGGAATAGATTTCAGCTAAGGTGACTTATGTACAAACCTAATAGTGCCGCTTTTTTGCAGATCAGATGTGATGCGTACTTCGTATCGTTTATGCCCATCCGTTACTACCATTAATGCAGTATTTGGTGGTATCGTACCAAGGTTTTCCGCATACATTACGAGTTCACTAACGCCGCTGCCGGCCGGTACAGGTACATTTAATGTTATTGCTTTTTCAGATAATCTTCTATGCGATAGTAATAATTTGCCGTTGTAAAATAATGAGATGCTATCTCCATCTACTTCGCCATTGTCGTACAGATCTACTTTTACAGTTTCATTGTCAACTTCAATAGTTTTTAATAAAGTATTGTTTCTTTTTTCAAATGGTAAAAACGGAGCAATAGTTTTGTCTGTTATTATTCCCTTTTCTATCGGTTCCTGTTTTGTAAAACCTTCGTTGTTTGGTTTTAAGTAGTTCTCTTTTTTAGTAGGAGCGTTTTTTAAAACAGGAGGCGCTGTTTTTTTTATAATAGCAACTTTTTCTTTAGAAGCAGGTTTTACAGGAGCTTTTGCTATAGGTTTTAATTTACTTTTTTGTGGAGCTTTCGCAATATTCTTTTTAAAATTAGGGAAGGCGCTTTTCAGATTACGTCTGTTAAGGGTGGTAACACCAAAACCACAATTGCCTAACTGATCTGGTACCGGTATCCAATTGCCCTGAAGTGTTTCTGTACTATCAGTTTTTGAGTAAGTAAGGCGATGAATCTGAAAACAGTTTCTTATATTTTCCGGGACATTTGTTTTTGTTCTTTCAACTTCTTTTACTTCAATGTATTTTTTTCTTTTGTCTAAAAATCCCTTAACTGTGCAAATGGTATAATATCTTTTTCCTCCGTCTGTATAATAAGTGTAAGAGTAGCCGGTCACAGTAGTTCCGCTTGTTTCCAGATCCAATACGTATTCGCATTCTGCTCCGCCTAAACCATAAAATGATACACTTCTGTCTTCAAACATACCCTTCCACTGTCCCGTGAAATTCTGGGCAAATGAGGCCATCGAGAGGAAGAAAAAAAGCGAAATAAGTGATAACCGAAGACTCATGTTTATATATAAGGTTTATTGTTTTGCGGTTTATTTAACAAAGATATTTTAGATTAATTTTCCCTTAGCTAAGAGTTCGTTAAATTTGCAGTTATTATAATAAGACTGAATTAAAATAATGATGATAAAAATAACATTACCTGATGGTTCTGTAAAGGAATATGAAAAAGGTACAACTTCAATGGAAGTTGCAAAATCAATAAGCGAAGGGCTTGCAAGAAAAGTGCTGGCATCAGAAATTAATGGTCAGGTATGGGATGCTACACGCCCGATAAATGATGATGCAAATTTAAAATTATTAACCTGGGACGATGCAAATGCAAAATCAACGTTCTGGCATTCGACTGCGCATTTGATGGCAGAGGCAGTAGAATCAATGTTTCCGGGTGTAAAATTCTGGGTTGGGCCGCCAATAGAAAAAGGTTTTTATTACGATATGGATCTCGGCGATAGTAAGATGACAGAGGAAGATCTTGCAAAGCTGGAAAAGAAAATGAGTGAACTTGCAAAACAGAATAATCCTTATTTGCGTAAAGAAATAAGCAAAGACGATGCGGTAAAATATTTTTCTGACAAAGGGGATGAATACAAACTTGACCTCTTGAGTAATCTGAATGATGGCGGCATCACTCTTTATAGTCAGGGAGCTTTTACAGATCTATGCCGTGGACCACATATACCGGCCACCGGTGCTATAAAAGCGGTAAAACTTACCAGCGTAGCAGGTGCCTACTGGAAAGGTGATGAAAAAAATAAGCAACTTACCCGTGTATATGGAGTTTCTTTTCCGGCGCAGAAGGAGCTGGATGAATACTTATTAATGCTGGAAGAAGCAAAGAAAGGAGACCATCGTAAACTTGGTAAAGAACTGAGCATTTATACCATGGATGATGATGTGGGCCAGGGGTTGATATTGTGGATGCCTAATGGTACCATCATTATTGAAGAATTGGAAAAACTGGCTAAGCAAACAGAAAATGCTGCCGGTTATAAAAGGGTTGTTACACCGCATATTGCAAAAGAAAGCCTTTACATCACCAGTGGTCATTTACCTTATTATGCTGACAGCATGTACCCGCCAATGGAACTGGATGGTACAAAATATTACCTGAAAGCGATGAACTGTCCGCATCATCATAAAATATTTGATGCTGAACCAAAGAGCTACAAAGACATGCCCTACCGAATTGCTGAGTATGGAACCTGCTACCGGTATGAACAAAGTGGTGAATTATTTGGTTTAATGAGGGTGCGTTGCCTGCATATGAACGATGCACATATTTATTGCAGTAAAGAACAGTTTGCACAGGAATTCAGGGCGGTAAATGATATGTACCTTAAATATTTTAAAATATTCGGTATTGATAAATATGTGATGCGTCTTAGTCTGCATGATCCGGAAAAGCTGGGACAGAAATATGTAAATGAGCCGGAACTTTGGCTGGAAACGGAGGAATTGGTTAGAAATGTATTGATAGAAACAGGTGTTCCATTTGTAGAAGTTAAGGGAGAAGGTGCCTTTTATGGCCCAAAAATTGACGTGCAGATATGGAGTGCAATTGGCAGGGAGTTTACACTGGCAACAAACCAGGTAGATTTTGCCCAGCCACGCAGTTTTAAATTGTCCTTTACAAATAAAAATAACGAACCGGAAATTCCATTGATCATACACAGGGCGCCATTGGGTACTCATGAAAGATTTATCGGATTTTTACTGGAACATTATGCAGGAAAATTTCCGACCTGGCTGGCGCCTTTACAGGTAAAAATATTGCCGATAAGTGATAAATTTATGGATTATGCAAATACTATTTTGCAAACGCTGAAAAATGCAGATATTCGTGTGGAAATAGATGAGCGTCACGAAAAGATAGGCAAGAAAATTAGGGATACAGAATTACTGAAAGTGCCTTATATGCTGATTATCGGCGAGAAGGAAATGAATGAGAACATGATATCTATCCGCCGTCAGGGTAAGGGTGACATGGGGGCAAAAAGTATTGATGAATTTGTAAAAGAAATTTCTGAGGAGATCAAAGAAAGAAGAGATAGTGGCTATGTAGAAACTGAAGAGATATCTTAAATTTATTACTGCACTTTCCATTCGATAAAAAACGTTCGAATTGAAAGCGCTGAGTAAAGAACAAAATGATAGAACAAGTTCACAACGATGATTACCAAAGTTGTAAAAGATCATTTAATAAAAAAACAAAATTGTAAATTAAAAGAAGTAAATGGCATTTCCACCAAGAGCGCCCCGGGGAGCGTTTAATCCACGATTTAAAAAAGAACAACAACAGGAACACCGTACCAACCACATGATAAAAGCGCCTGAAGTGCGCCTGGTTGGAGAAAACTTAGAGCCCGGTGTTTATTCACTGGCGGAAGCCAATGCACTTGCAAAAGGCCAACAGTTAGATCTTGTAGAAATTTCTCCGGGGGCAAATCCACCCGTGTGCAGAATTATTGATTATAATAAATTTTTGTACGAAGAGAAAAAGAAGAAGAAGGAAATGAAAGCGAAATCCAAAACCAGTGAGGTAAAGGAAATTCGTTTTACGCCGAATACGGATGATCATGATTTTGAATTTAAAGTAAAGCATGCGGAGAAATTCCTGAAAGAAGGTGATAAGGTAAAAGCGCATGTACAGTTTAAAGGCCGTGCAATCATGTTTAAAGAAAGAGGCGAATTGCTTCTTTTGAAATTTGCAGACAGGCTGAAAGATGCTGGTGCTTTGGAAAGTATGCCGAAGATGGAAGGTAAAAGAATGCTGGTAATGTTTGCACCAAAAGCGCAGAAGAAAAAAGTAAATGAGCTTGGTAAAGCAATAAAAGATAAACCTGAAGAAAAAGTAGAACCTACCGCTAGTGAACCGGAAGCACAAGCTTAAAATAAAATTAAAGGGAAACAATTTGTTTCCCTTTTTTGTGTAAAGCAGTTATAAATTTGCAGCAATGGACATCAGTTTAAATAAATACATCAGCGACTCCGGCTTTTGCAGCAGGAGAGAAGCCGATAAATACATAGAAGAATGCAGGGTGACCATTAATGGAAAAGATGCTGATAAAGGTAACCGGGTGAAATCAGGCGATGTAGTAAAAGTTGATGGGGAACCTTTAAAAAAGAAAACCGCCCCTGTTTATATTATGCTGAACAAGCCTAAAGGAATTACCTGTACAACTGATCTGAAAGATAAAACCAACATCATAAATTTTGTAAATTATAAAACAAGGATTTTTCCAATAGGTAGGCTGGACAAGCTTTCTGAAGGATTGATCTTTTTGACAAATGATGGTGATATTGTAAATAAAATTTTACGGGCAGGTAATGGTCATGAAAAAGAATACATGGTAACTGTGGATAAACCAGTGAATACAGTTTTTATAAACAACATGCGGAATGGTGTAAAAATATTGGGAACACTTACCAATAAATGTTTTGTAAAACAGGAAGGAGATAATCGTTTTCGAATAATACTAACGCAGGGGCTTAACCGCCAGATACGCAGAATGTGCGAAGCTTTGGGTTATAAAGTTACTTCGCTAAAGAGAGTGCGTATAATGAATATGACAGTAAGTGGAATTGCACCGGGCAAATGGCGTTTTTTTACTCCACAGGAAATTACAGCAGTAAATGAAATGGTTGTTCACAGCAGCAAAACGGCTGATGGAGAAGGAATGGGAGAGTAGTGAGATTAAAATTAAAATCTTTTTCGGAATGATAGATAAGGAGAAAAAACAAATGCTGTCCGAAGAAAGTCAGCATTTGGCCAAACTGAAGCAAATAGTAACTGAGAGTATTATCCAGGAAAAATTAATAATACAAAACCTGGCTAATCCGCCAGAGGAAGTTCTTTCTAAAGGACAGAAGATATCTGATAAAGTAGCCCGGTTTGGGGGTAGCTGGAAATTCATTATTTTATTTGCAGTGATACTTTTTTTATGGATATGCTTTAATGTATTGGCATTAACTGCCTGGAGATTTGACCCTTATCCTTTTATTTTGATGAACCTGATACTGAGCTGTATTGCGGCTTTGCAGGCTCCCATTATTATGATGAGCCAAAACAGGCAAGAAGAAAAGGACCGTAAAAGAAGTGAAAATGATTACCTGATCAATCTAAAAGCGGAAATGCAGATACGAAGTCTTCATCAGAAAATTGATCTGCTGCTTGAAGAGCAAATAAAAACACTTTTTGAATCACAGGCAAAACAGTTTGATCTTTTGCAGCAATTGAATAAAAAAATAGATACTCTATCAAAAAAATAATTTTTAGAATAAACAAAAAAGTTGAATTGAAAAATCTGGTAGGAAGGCAAAGAGTAATTGTTATTTTGATACTTGGTTTGCTGTCTGCGATCGGGCCATTTTCTATTGATATGTATCTGCCGGGATTTCCGGCTATTGCAAAAGACCTGCACACATCTGTAGGAATTGTTTCTTATTCCCTCGCAAGTTTTTTTATTGGTATTTGTATTGGTCAGCTTATTTGTGGGCCTCTGCTGGATAGGTTTGGAAGAAAAATGCCATTATATGTTGGTATGATAATTTATGTGTTATCATCAATTGGTTGTGCACTTTCCAGGTCTATAGAACTGCTGATAGTTCTGCGCTTTTTCCAGGCATTGGGCGGCTGTGTAGGTATTGTGGCGCCACGTGCCATCATCAGGGATATTTTTCCGGTAGAAGAAAATGCAAAGATTTTTTCTTTCATGATCCTGATCTTAGGTGTATCACCCATTATCGCTCCTACAGTTGGCAGTTACGTTGTGGCCCATTTTAGCTGGCATATTGTTTTTGTTATACTCAGCCTTATCACTTGCCTCATTTTTATAGCGGTGGTTTACTGGCTGCCGGAGAGCAGGCAACCAGATCCGAACTATTCACTAAAGGCAAACCTATTCTTAATAATTTTCGGAATGTTTTAAAAGTGCCACAGTTTTATACCTACGCTTCAGCTAGTGCTATTTCATCAGCAGGATTGTATGCTTATTTAGCTTCTTCACCTTTTGTTTTTATGGAGCTCTTCAAAACTACAGAACAGCAATATGGTTTTATATTTTCTATAAATGCAGCGGGACTTATATTATGCAGTCAGCTTAATAATCTTTTATTAAAAAAGTACAGCAGTGAACAAATAAGCTTGGTAACACTTTCGGTACAAACGATAGTGGGAGGGTTGCTTTTGCTGGGTACTATTTTTAATGTATTAAACCTCTACAGCACCATTGTTTTGATATCGTTGTTTCTCAGTTGTCAGGGCTTAAGCTTTCCCAATACTGCAGCTTTAAGCATGGCTCCTTTTGAAAAAGATGCAGGAAGTGCTTCTGCTCTTATGGGCGCAATGCAAACGGCCATCGGTGCTTTAGCTGCTGCAGCCGTGGGGTTTGTGAAGCCTACTACTGCTATACCAATGGCGGCGGTAATGGCAGGCTGTGTTGCTGTTGGGTTGGCAATATTAGTATGGGGTTCTCTTAAAATTAATAAGCCTTCAAAAATGCAGGATGTGAGAGACAACAGTTTTGATATGATCGAGAAATATTGAAGATTTTACTTTAACATCTTTTCTTTTTGAATATGTTTTTTTTAGTATATCTTGAAGTATCCTAAAACTATATACATGTCTCCATTAAAATTTACAGTGCCTTGCCTGCTGCTGGCAATAACTTCCATAGCACAGCCCAAATTACCTCCAGATTATTATTGGCAAAAATTAAGTAACGGACTTGAGGTCGTCGTTATAGAGAATAGCAAAGTGCCTCTTACAACTATCGAGATTGCTGTAAAGAACGGAGCTTATACAGAAGGTCCTGAATACAGTGGGCTTAGCCATTTATTTGAACATATGTTTTTTAAAGCAAATAGAGATTATCCTGATCAGGAAAAATTCTTAAAGCGTACACAGGAGTTGGGCGCTATCTGGAATGGTACGACCGGCGATGAAAGAGTAAATTACTATTTCACATTTGATAAAGACAGTTTGGATGCAGGCTTGCGTTTTATGAATGCTGCTGTTCGTTTTCCGATTTATAGAACAGAAGATATGCAGAAAGAAAGGCCGGTGGTAGATGGCGAGTTTCAACGGGGTGAAAGCGATCCGCAGAATCAGTTATGGATGGCTGCCGGAAAGAAACTGTGGGGCGACCTTTTTACCAGAAAAAATCCTATTGGAGAACATGAGATCATCAACACGGCAACGCCGGAAAAAATGATGATCATTAAAAATAAATATTATTTTCCAAACAATTCTTTGCTGGTGATCTGTGGTGATGTAAAACATGAAAAGCATTTGCTCTTGCAGAAAAAATTTATGGAGATTGGGCCAACAGTGGTTTTGATCCGCAGACTAAATTTCCGATTCCGGAATTTAAACCGTTAGAGGCAACAGATTATTTTGTGAAAGAATCATCTATTGCCCAAACGCCTAATTTAATGTATATATGGCAAGGGCCGGATACAAGGCAGGATTCTGCTGCTACTATTGCTGCTGATGTTTTTAATACAGCACTTGGTCTTAATTCTTCTAAATGGCAACAGGCACTGGTAGATAAAGGATTGACAACTTATGCAAGTGTGAGTTATCAAACAGAAAAATATGTAGGCCCAATAGTTATTTATACAATGCCTAATCCGAAAAAATTAAAAGAGTGCTATAAAGAAATAGCAAAGCAGGTAAAGATGTGGGGCGACGAGGATTACATCACCGATGAAGAATTAAATACTGCAAAACAGGTAATGCGCAGAAGTGATATAAGACAAAAAGAAAAACCATCTTCGCTTCCAAGCCAACTTACTTATATGTGGTGTAGTGCTTCTTACGAATATGGTACCGACTACATAGATAACTGCATGAAAGTAACCAAGGCTGATATAAAAAGATATGTTGAAAAATATATCACAGGTAAAAATTATGTAGCTGGAATGATCATTAATCCAGAGATGAATAAAGAGACGGGTGCTTCTTTATTCTTTAAACCAAATTTTTAATTTTTTATTTTAAGAATATGAAAAAGATATCATTACCAGCTATAAAATATTTTTTATTGTTA
>JBDSIB010000176.1:0-22680 GCA_039918155.1 Ferruginibacter sp. | reverse complement strand
CTGGCAAAAGAAAGACTATCAAAGAAATCCGTAGTAATACAAACCCTTATCGTTTTTGCTATTTATTCAATGATAAAAGAATCTTTAATTCGTGCCAATATAATGGAAGGGGTTGTAACAACAGCCTGGCTATTTCCATTTATAAAATCAGTACCGGGGTTGCTTAATTATCTTATCCTGGCGCTGATTGTAGTACTTACAAATCGTTTTCTTAATAAAAAATGGCAACTTTTAATCGCTTCAATTTTAGCAACAGCATTCTATGTATCAGCGCTTCTACCATTGATGGCTTCAGTATTTAGTCCGATTATAGCGTCATATTCCTACATGGCACATGACGAAATTTATCAAATGCCCTACGGATGGCAGGTGATGATACCCGCTTACCTCACTTTTGCCGAACCTGTTTTTGCTGCTTTTTTAATACTCCATTTCATTTGGGAAAAACTTGCTGTAGAAAACTTCTATAAAATAGTTTTGACAGGCATTTTGATTAGTTTATTGAAAGGTACTTTACTACCTCTTTTTATCTACACACCTTTTATGAAATCAGATCTTACTGCTGCCATAATAAGTGAAAGTCAATTTACTTTGGAGTTTTTGGCATTAGGCATGTTGGCTGCCTTTTTTTGGAGTTGGTATCGAAAAGCCTGAATATTTAGCAGAAAGAAAATAATTGATTTTGGAAGAAGGAGGCACTTTAGTAGCCTTACAAATATTTATGCGACCAAAAGAAAAGGATTCAAAACCTGAAGTGATTTTTATCGTCGTTGGTTAAAAGCCGCACAGTGGCGAAGCTTTAGATCAACAACTGTGAAGATGGGCAGCAGGATTCATGTTAAGAACACAAGTCACCTCTCGAATTCAACACATTTTTTTAGGAAATAGACTGTTGCTATTTGTAAACCATCTTTTATGGCTATAGTTTTCATAAAAGTCCCTACTATGGATATAAATTTTAGTTCAATATGCATATCGCTTGTTTGATAATACGAGCCTAATGAGCAACCGAACGGATTATTCTTGACGTAATTTGTAAATACTGAAAACAATATTAACTTCTTTGAATTCACATTTGGCTTTTCATAACCAAAGGTTCTATAATCCTTCCGGATATTTCCATACAGGTATAATGAGCTATCATTTTTCTGCACAATCAATTTTTCAATATCCCCCCTTGTCATCGATGTTGACTTTAGAATTGACATATCCGAACAGTCAATTACGTTTTGAGCAGAACAAAAAATAAATGAAATTGAAATAATAAAAATAAGTATTATAGCCTTCATAGAGTTTAATTAAAGTTGCCACCAATATTTGTACCCACACTACCTTTTTCACTCCACAGTTTTTTACAATTTATTTTATACATCAACACAAAATAGCCAATCAAAAAAACATTTTTAACATTGTGACTCATCATTGCTCAAAGCCATAGCTGTCCTCATGCCATTGGCGGTCTTCAGTAATTATAAAGTATCGTCCCCGTAGTTTTTAGCCAACAGCGTTTTAAGAATTTGCTATATGCAGCAGCGAATATTGTCATCTTCATTTTTAGTTTTCGTCAATTTTATATTTTAAAATGAGAAGCCGATTTGCTGGTTACTCTTTCTCAGTTTTATAATATACAGTAAACATCTTGATAAAAATTACCAGGCACCGCCGCCGCCACCGCCAAAACCACCACCGGAAGAGCCACCACTACTCCAGCTGCCGCCACTACTGCCACTGCTGCTGGGTGCACTGTAAAAGCTTTTCGACATTTCGTTCATAGAATGATCGAGACTGTTTAAGAACATGCCGGTGGTAAAGCCATTATAATTACCTACGTACCAATTGGGCGGCGGTATATCAAGCCCTTTCAGTTTATCTTTCCATGCATCAGCTACATTAAAAACAATGGCATACGGCAATACTTTATCAAAATATTGCGGATCTTCTTTTAAGAAAAGAGCCAACCGATCGTGCTCTACTTTTTTTATAAACTCTTTAAAGCCTGCCAGCTTTTTATATAGTTCATTTCCCTGTACTGTTTTTTTAGTCATAAAAAAACCGAAAGAAATAATAATAACGGCACTTGTTATGATGGCTACGGGATACCAATAAGGATCGCCCCAGTAATTAAATAATTTAATGATGCCATATACTAAAAGCAGGAGGCCTACAAATGGAAAAAGACACCCCATCCCTCTTGAATATTTTTCGTAGTAATCTGACCGGTCTACTTCTGCTTCCAGTTCTTTTTTTGCTGTAGCCATGGTGGTGTACAACTTATCATTCAGGCTGCTTAAGGCTACAGTGCTGCCTGCTTTAAAAATACCATTGAACAAAGTTTTCTCAAAAGTTTTAGCGGAAGCAGGCAACTCTTTTAATTTAATAAAATCAAATTGAGAATTTTTTATGAGGCCCAGTAAGGCTTTTGTCTGGGTTTCTTTTATTTGTAAATAACCACCGGCACCCCAGTAAGGGATCAATGCGGTAAGATCTTTTCTGTCCAGTTTGTTATCGATAATATAACCTGCAATGCCGGGGCTAATATTTTCCGGCGGATAAAACTCTGTGGTGATGGTTAGCTTTTCATCTTTACCCCAGCGGCGCCAGATTAAATACATTGCAGCAAATACAAGAAGTGGCAGCAGCAACCAGTACATGCCACGCATCATGTAGTCTTGCTTTATAAGATAATCTTTCGGAAAACTAATACCTACCGTAAACGCTTCATTGGCCCGCAAAGGCATAGTAGTATTGCCTGTTAATAATTTATTGCCCTGCCAGGAAGCGGTGGCATTTTGATCTCTTGCTCCCATATACCCGGTAGCCATAAAATAAGCTGGTGTATCGGGCAATGCATCATACAGTGATATAGAAAAGTTTACACTATCAATAGTAGTATCCCATTTATCGCCGATGATATTTAAATATAATTCTGAATGATCTTTAAAAAAATTGATCGCATTCAGCATTTTATATTTAATAATGTACTGCTGGTCACCATCGACATATTTTTTTTTGCTGCCGATCTTTATCTCTTTATAATCCCCGGTATTGCTGGTTGAAAAATCCCGGCCAGGCACTTCTATATCTTCAATAATAGTTTGCGAATATCCCTGGGATTCCAATTGCCTGTCTGCTTTTTCCATGCCGGCAGCCACAGGTACCAGTTTATATTTATAAGGAATAAGCCGGAAAATACCATGATGGCTTTCGGTAAAATTCACATCGATCGTTTCGGTAATATCCAGCGATGCATCTTTATTTAACTGAACCTGTACGTTGTAATTCTTAATGGTATAACCCTGTGCAGTTGCACCCGCAGACATGACTATAAAGCATAAAAAATAGAGAATAAATTTTTTCATTTTGCGCCTTTAAAACTTTACTTCTACATTTTGTGCTTCTGCTTTATCTTCCAGTTCAAAAAATTCACGGGCTTTAAAACCGGTCATATTAGCTACCAGCACACCAGGGAATTGTTGAATAGAAGTATTAAAATCACGAACCGTTGCATTGTAATACCGGCGTGAATTACTAAGGTCTCCTTCTATATTTTGTAAGGCAGTTTGCAATTCTAAAAACTGTGCATTTGCTTTCAGGTCAGGATAACTTTCTGCAATTGCGAGCAAACCTCTTAAGGCGCCGCCCAGTTGCTGATTGGCAGCGGCCATGCCGGCTACATCTCCCGTAGGTACTGCTACGGCAGCATTGCGGGCCTGCACTACTTTTTCTAATGTCTGGCTTTCATGTGCGGCATAGCCCTTTACGGTATTAACCAGGTTTGGTATCAGGTCAAAACGTTTTTTAAGAAACACACTGATATCGCTCCAGGCGTTATCAATTTTTATTTTTGCTTTTACCATCCCGTTGTACATGCCAATGATCCATACAACAAGTAAAACAATAACGCCAAGAATTATCCAGAGTATCATAATGATTAGTTTTTAAGTGATAAATTAAAAGAAAAGATAATTAAATATTGTTATATAATCTAATGGAAGGAGGGTTAGATTTTTTTGAATATTCAGCCAAGAATTGTACTGATGATGAAGATAAGTAAAAAGCTCAATTGAAAAACTTCTGACCGAATAGCTGCGGATAGAATTATAAAAGATAATTTATTCCCCTGTCAGCATAGCAGTAAAATCCCAAGTTGCCAGTAAGACGTTTAATTAAGAGTCAAATTTTCTACCCCTTTCTGAAGATCTATTTGATTATTAAATGGAATAACTATAATAAAATACAATCGGTCTTTTGGCTTATAAAATATAATTTCACTCATTGTTGGATGATCATATCTAAAAAAGTACTGTGTTTTTTCTTTTTCATTTTTTAATAAAAAACTTTCAAACGTACCTGTAAAATAGGTTTTATTAGAAAGGTCATATTTTGAAATACTCGCCTGTTTATTGAAATATAAAGTAAGTTTATTTGAAAGATCGGTACATAGATTTGAAATAATATTTACATCCTTATTGCTATCTGAGGTTTCAAAACCTTCTGATGTCTCTATATAACGTGTGTTTGTATTGATTTCAGTAGTTGAAAATTTGAGTTGAGTTAAAAATATTTTATCAAACTTACTATCCTCTATAATTAAGTACCTATATAAATTTTTATAAGTGTATGAAGAGCGATATTTCCTATTTTTTAAATTACCGACACTACTCTCGACTACTAAATCGTCAATAACTGATTTGTTAAACATCCAGTAATATTTATCCGTTGGATTAGTATCAACAAGCACGCAATTAGAGATTTCTGAAAATCTATTAAAAATAAAAATGCAAAAAATAATTATCCCTAACGTAATAAGAATCCATTTTAGTTTTTTCATTACTTGAATAATTCGATTTAGTCTTACAGTTTCTATTTCTCAATATACGAACATCCAACCTTGTATCTAAAAAAATATGTTTTCATTTACTTCAACCAATCAGCCATTTTCACGATGCACACATTACAATTAATTTCTTGTGTAAACACAGCTTTGCTTTTACTTTCCATATGCCCAAGCAAAAAAAACATAATTTTACCCAATGAAGAAGATTATATTTTCATTGCTACTATCAGCCATTGGCATAAATGCTTTGGCGCAAGAGGTAAGCGTTATTCCTCAACCGGTTTACCTTAAAGTTGAAAAAACCAAGAAGCCATTTGTTATTGATACCAATACAAAAATTGTGATCGAAAATAATTCAATGCTGAATTCTGCTAATTTCTTAAATGAGTATTTGCAAAATAATTTTCAAATTAAACTGGAAGTAACAAATACAACTCCGGCAAAAAACTTTATCAGTCTTGCAATTAACACAACCGTTAGCAAATTTGATAACGCTTATTTACTAAAAACTGTAAATAATGGTATTTCCATTATAGCGACATCACAGCCGGGCGTTTTTTATGGCATACAAAGTTTAATTCAGCTGTTACCCACAGAAGAAAATAAAACATTAACTATTCCTTCCATTTCAATTATAGATCATCCCCGCTTTGCATATCGTGGTATGCACTTAGATGTGAGTCGTCATTTTTTTGATGTAACCTTCATTAAAAAATATATTGATTTTCTTGCGCTGCATAAAATGAATTATTTCCATTGGCACTTAACCGATGACCATGGCTGGCGTATAGAAATTAAAAAATATCCAAAGCTTACCGAAGTGGGTGCCTGGAGAAGCGGCAGTATAGTCGGCTTGTATCCCGGACAAGGAAATGAAAATATTAAATACAAAGTATTGCCAACTGATGTGATGATAACACCCAAAGATGCCGTTGTAAAAACCGATGGCATTCGCTACGGTGGCTATTATACGCAGGATGAAGTGAAGGATATTATTAAATATGCAGCAGACAGATACATTAGCATCATTCCGGAAATAGAAATGCCGGCGCACAGCATGGCATTGTTAGCTGCTTACCCACAGTTTGGTACCGAACCAGACAAAAAGTATGAGGTAGCAGAAACCTGGGGCATGATGAATAAGTACAACAATGTGTTGCAACCAACAGATCAGACGTTTAATTTTCTGCAGGATGTATTGACAGAAGTAATGAATTTATTCCCTTCACAGTACATACATATCGGTGGTGATGAAGCGTCGAAGATCTGGTGGAAGAAATCCGCAGAAAGCCAGGCATTGATAAAAAAATATGGGCTGAAAGATGAAAATGAATTGCAAAGTTATTTTATACATCGGATTGAAAAATTTGTAAACAGCAAAGGCAAAACAATCATTGGCTGGAATGAAATTTTACAAGGCGGCCTGGCACCAAATGCAATTGTAATGAGCTGGCAGGGTGAAGCCGGCGGTATTGCGGCAGCAAAAGCAAATCATAAAGTAATAATGGCGACAGAGGATAAACTGTATTTCAATCATTCGCAATTTATGAAAGATGATAGTTTAACCGCAGGTAAATACCTGTCTTTAAAAACGGTGTACGATTATGATCCTATACCTGTAGAGTTAACAGCAGCGCAAGCCAAATACATTTGGGGCGCACAAGGTAATTTATGGACGGAGTATGTTACCAACCCCGCCAAGGCCGAGTACATGATCTTCCCAAGGCTGGATGCGCTAAGTGAAATTTTATGGAGCCCAAAAGAAAATAAAAATTATCCTGATTTTTTAAACCGCCTTAAAACACAATTTAAACGCTACGATATGCAGGGCATTAATTATAGCAAGCGCTATTTAAGTGGTGGAGATATGTAAACTAAACTGTTAGTATTTGTGCTTTTATTTTTCTTAACGGTTCTTTCCGCACACGCCCGAATCTTTTTTAGTAAAACATTTGGGTGCAAAGGCTTTCGCAAAAAAAAGCTGTATGTAAAGATTGTAGCTGTGATGATACAAAGTGCTTGATAGCCACTAAGATGATCTGCCGAATAACGAATAAACAAAGTTCATAAAAACGTATGAAAAAAGTAGTATTAATAACCGGAACTTCTACAGGCGTTGGACTTGAAACTGCCATCCTTTTTGCACAAAAAGGCTATAAAGTTTTCGCAACAATGAGAAATATAGAGAAGAAAGATCTTATTCAGAATAAAATAGATTCTGAAAATCTTGATATTGAAATATTGTCTTTAGATGTTACTTCTGCAAAATCTATAGAAGACTGCATCAACAAGGTGATTCATAAAGAAACGAGGATTGATATATTGATAAATAATGCCGGCGGTGGTTTTGCCAAAACTACGGAGCAAGCTACAGAAGAAGAAATGAAATGGGTGACAGACCTAAACTATTTTGGCGTTATACGTTGTATAAAAGCCATACTACCTCACATGCGTAAACAAAAAAGTGGTCACATAATAAACATCACTTCCATTGGCGGCCTGGTTGGCCAACCATTTAATGAATTTTATTGCGGCGCAAAATTCGCTGTAGAAGGTTACACAGAAGCATTGGCAAGTTACCTCACAAAAGATTTTGGAATTAAATTTACACTTGTAGAGCCGGGAGGCATAGCGACTGAATTTATAAAATCAACGCTAAGCAAAACAAATGAAAACGGGCAAATGTCGGATCCGGAATATTTGAGGATATTTGAGAAGTATATTGGTGGTATGCAAAAAAGAGCAACGGAAGGAAAAGTAAAATCTTTTCAAACTTCGGCTGAAGTGGCAGCGGTAATATTAGATGTTGCTATTAGAGAAAAAACGCCCTTAAGAATAAGGACCTCCGCATGGGCAGAAGAATTCTGCAGCTTAAAAACAAAGTCAGATCCGGATGGAACAATTTTATTGAATGCTGTTATTGATAAATTTTTATAAATAAATTTTAGAATGGGAATATTCTCTCTGATCATTAAAGTTGCTACGAATAGTCCATTTGGAACCCGAATGAGAGATATCATCGACATAGATTTCGGACAAATTGTAAGGGGGAAAAGACAGTACACAAATGGGCGAAGACATTTTAGAATGTTGTATAAAAGCCGCAAGGGAGAAGTAATTCCTAAAGCGGTGCAATGAAAACAGGATAATTTTATTCCATGGAGAAGAAGAGTTTCTTTATAAAAAAAACAGGTAAACAATAGTCTCATAAAAATAATTTAATAAAATGTTCTCTTTACAAAATAAAAAAGTGGTTATCACCGGCGGTGGAAATGGCATTGGTAAAGCTATTTCCGTTTTGTTTGCAAAGCAAGGTGCGGAAGTTCACATCATAGAACTTACCTCAGAAAGTGCTCAGCCGGCTATGGATGAAATTACTGCTAACGGAAGTAAAGCCACGCTGCACACCTGCGACGTTGCAAACCAAAAAGAAATTGATACTGTGTTTGAAAAAATTGGCAACATTCATATCCTCGTAAACAATGCAGGCATTGCTCACATCGGCAAAGCAGATAATACGGACGAAGTAGATTTTGATCGGTTAATGAATGTAAATGTAAGAGGCGTTTACAATTGTTTGCACGCTGCCATTCCACAATTAAGAAAATCAGGGGGCGGTGTTGTTTTAAATATGGCATCCGTTGCAGGCTGGGTTGGCATACCGGACAGGTTTGCTTACTCTGCAACAAAAGGCGCTGTAATGGCCATGACCTTGAGCGTAGCTAAAGACTACATTAACGAAAACATACGGTGCAATTCTATTTCTCCGGCAAGAGTACACACGCCTTTTGTTGATGGATTTATAAATAAAGCGTATCCAGGTAAGGAAAAAGAAATGTTTGAAAAATTATCAAAAACGCAACCTATCGGGCGTATGGCAGAGCCGGAAGAGATTGCAGCACTTGCTTTATATTTATGCAGTGATGAATCTTCTTTTGTTTCAGGTTGTGACTATCCTATTGATGGCGGGTTTATAAAACTGAATAATTAATTTGAAAATCTGCAGATGAAAAGATTTTATTTTTTACTACTCTTAATTTTAAAACTTTCTATTACTGATGGGCAGATAAATAATTATGTAGAAATTTATAAGACTGATACAGAAAATGATATCATAAATAAAGCTGCGAATATAAAACCCACGGCAAGACAATTGCGTTGGCAAAAGTTAGAACTCACCGGATTTTTTCACTTTGGTGTAAATACTTTTACGGATAAGGAATGGGGCGATGGCACCGAAGATCCTGCGATATTTAATCCAACAGCACTGGATGCAAAGCAATGGGTAAGGGTTGCAAAATCAGCGGGTATAAAGCAAGTGATCATCACGGCAAAACACCATGATGGATTTTGTTTATGGCCAAGCAAATTTACCGAACATTCTGTAAAAAATTCTTTCTGGAAAAATGGTAAGGGTGATGTGGTGAAAGAAGTGAGCGAAGCCTGTAAAGAAATGAACGTTGGGTTCGGTATTTATTTATCTCCCTGGGATAGAAACAATCCATCTTATGGTACCGAAGCATACAATGATTTTTTTGTAAATCAACTCACCGAACTACTTACTAATTATGGAACCGTAGATGAAGTTTGGTTTGATGGTGCAAATGGCGAAGGAAAAAATGGCAAAAAACAGGTGTACGATTTTAGCAGGTGGTACCAATTGATCAGGAAATTACAACCACAGGCGGTGATTGCCATTATGGGCCCGGACGTACGATGGGTGGGCACTGAAACGGGTTATGGAAGGGAACAGGAATGGAGTATAGTGCCGGTGGATGTGATGGACGCCAAAGAAGTTTCAGAAAACTCCCAAACATCTGTCGCCATAAAACCAACTGGTGACATGGTCGGAGATGTGTTGGGCAGCCGGGAAAAAATATTACAAGCCAAAGCACTTGCCTGGTATCCTGCAGAAACTGATGTATCCATCAGACCGGGCTGGTTTTATCACAGCAATGAAGATGATAAAGTAAAATCACCAGAAAAATTAATGGATATCTATTTTAATTCTGTGGGAAGAAATGGTGTGTTGTTGCTAAACATTCCACCAGATAAACAAGGCTTGTTAAGCGACGCCGATATAAAAAGCCTGGTAGGTTGGAAAAAATTAAGAGATGAATTATTCAATGATAACCTGGCGAAGCGTGCTAAATTGATATCTCCTAAAAAAGAAAAAGTCCGTTTATTACTTGATGGAAAAGATGCCACTGCGATAACCTGGAAAAAGATGCATAGCAATTATAATATTGAACTGGATTTGAAAAAAGAACAGACTTTGAACGTTTGCAGTCTGCAGGAAGATATCAGCAAAGGACAAAGAGTAGAAAAGTTTGTGCTGGAAGGCTGGCAAAATAATGAGTGGGTTAAAATCACAGAAGGTACTACCATTGGGTATAAGCGCTTACTAAAATTTAAAAACTTTACTACTTCGAAAGTAAGGCTGGAAATATTATCATCGAGGCAGCAACCAACTATTGCAGAAATAGGATTGTTTTATCAGTAATATTGATAAAAGATAAAATTGCATATATCTCAAAGCTGGAGTGAAAAAATAAAAAAATAATTGACATGAAACTAATAAGATTCGGCGAAGCCGGCAAAGAAAAACCAGGAATTATCTTAAATGATAAATGGTATGATGTATCGTCTTTTGTAAAAGACTATGATGAAGCCTTTTTTGAAAAGGATGGACTCCGTAATTTAAAAGAAAAGTTAAGCGATCATCCTGAATTGCCAGAAGTCTCCACCGATATAAGGCTTGGCTCTGTTGTAGCAAGGCCTTCAAAAATAATTTGCATTGGTTTAAATTTTAGTGATCATGCAAAAGAAACGGGTGCAGCGATTCCTAAAGAACCTATTATATTTTTTAAATCAACCACGGCATTGTGCGGACCAAATGATGATCTGATCATTCCAAAGAACAGTACAAAAACGGACTGGGAAGTAGAGCTAGCCTTAGTGATAAGCAAGAAAGCAAGCTATGTAGAAGAAGCGGAAGCGATGGATTATGTAGCCGGCTATTGTCTGCACAATGATTATAGTGAAAGAGCTTTTCAACTGGAAATGGGCGGACAATGGGTAAAAGGAAAAAGCTGTGATAGCTTTGCTCCGCTTGGCCCCTGGCTGAGTACACCAGATGAAATTGCAGATGTAAATAATTTAAAAATGTGGCTTACTGTAAATGGCAAAACATTTCAAAACAGTAACAGTTCTAATTTAATATTTAAAATTCCTTTTCTTATTCATTATTTAAGTCAGTATATGACTTTGCTTCCGGGAGATGTGATCAGCACAGGGACACCTCCGGGTGTTGGCCTTGGTATAAAGCCCAACCCAGTTTATGTTCAACCAGGTGATGTAATTGAACTGGGCATTGAAGGATTAGGAACAAGCAAACAAACAGCAAAAGCTTATAAATAAAAAAGCTGTCAGGCTGAGCTTGTCGAAGCCGGGTTTATTGAAAATCATTCGGATTTAACTTGAGACAATAAAACCAAATAAAAATACATGCCCAGATATTGTCTTGCCTTAGATCTAAAAGATGATGAAGCCTTAATTGCAGAATATGAAAAAATGCATCGGGAAGTTTGGCCGGAAATCATCAGCAGTATAAAAAATGCTGATATAGAAAATTTAGAAATTTACCGTGCCGGCAATCGATTGTTTATGATTCTGGAAGCAGGTGAAAATTTTAGTTTTGAGAAAAAAGCAGCAATGGACGCTGCAAATGAAACCGTGCAAAAATGGGAGGAGTTGATGTGGAAATACCAACAGGCTTTACCAACTGCAAATCCTGGAGAAAAGTGGATCATGATGAATAAAATTTTTAGCCTGTAATAATTTGCAATAAAGATTGATGCACATGTTCACTGCTGAAATTGCTATTAATCCCGAACAAATGAATGGAAGGGATCATCTTATTTTCGACAGACTTGTTTACGATGAATACTGTTAATACGTTTTATAATATTTCTAAATTTTTATAACTTACAATAATGGATCTACAACTAAAAGATAAAGTAATCATTGTAACAGGCGGCGCAAGAGGCATTGGCGAAGGCATTGTCAGCGTGTTGGCAAATGAAGATGCCATACCGGTTATTGTTGGACGCACTGAAGCGCATAATAATAAATTGGTTGATGACTTAAAAGCAAAAGGTAAAGAAGCTTTCCAGGTAGTGGCAGAATTAACTGACCCTGCACAATGTGAAGCTGCGGTAAAAACCGTGGTAGATAAATTTGGGCGGATTGAGGGCCTTGTAAATAACGCCGGTGTAAATGACGGTGTGGGTTTGGAAAAAGGAAATTATGAAGACTTTATGTCTTCGCTGCATAAAAACCTGGTGCATTATTATTTAATGGCGCATCATGCCCTACCCTTTCTGAAACAAAGTAAAGGACCTATTGTAAATATCAGTTCTAAAACTGCCGAAACCGGACAGGGCAATACTTCTGCTTATGCAGCGAGTAATGGTGGCCGTAATGCGCTTACCCGGGAATGGGCGGTAGAATTATTGCCATACAGCATCAGGGTTAATGCAGTGATTGTTGCTGAAAGCTTTACACCATTATACGAAAAGTGGATTCAAACTTTTGATAACCCCGAACAAAAGTTAAAAAAAATAACTCAGAAAATTCCATTTGAAAACCGGATGACAACTACCGAAGAAATTGCAAATATGGTAGCATTTCTTTTATCATCTAAATCATCTCATACAACCGGGCAATTAGTTTACGTGGATGGTGGCTATGTACATCTTGACAGATCACTATAAAAAAATTATCAGTTAGATAAAAAACCGCCTTTACGTCTGTATAATTTTACCGGACAATCCCTTTCTTTACAGTAAAGTTTAGCTACCTGCCTTATGCCCTTTAATTGCGTAAAATAAAATGTATAGATAACATGGTATCATTAATAAGCAAAAGACTAATTGAAAGTCAAAGCTTTCTTTCAGGCTTGCAAAGATCTTTGGAATAATGGCACCGCCAGCAATACCCATTATCAAAATGGCGGATCCCTTTTCTGTAAATTTCCCCAGGCCCCTGATTGCCATTGGGAAAATAGCAGGCCACATTAACGCATTAGCCAAACCCAATGCTGCTACAAAAGCAACCGATACATAACCATGCGTAAAAAATGCGCCGAGCGTAAATAATATTCCAAGTACAGCAGAATATTTTAAGGCTGTTTCCTGCTTTAAATATTTAGGAATTGAAATCAATCCTATTATATAACCCAAAAGCATAGCCGCTAATGTATAGGAAGTAAAAAACTTTGTTTCATCTGTTGGAATATGAAAACCTTTACCATATGTACCAATGGCATCGCCTGCCATTACCTCTACACCTACATACACAAAAATACAAAGTGCACCCAACCACAAATGAGGAAAATTGAAGAGACTTGTTTTTTCAGATGCTCCGGAAGTGACTTCTTTCTGTTTATTCATTTCGGAAGCTTCAACTTCCGGCAGCGATGATTTTATAACCCAAAATGCAAGCACTATCAACACCAATGACATAATGAGATAGGGCGTATATACTTTAGCCGCAAATTCATTCAGGATAGCATCTTTTGCAGATACACTTGGGGCAGCATCTACCCTGCCTTCCAGGGTACCAATTCCTTTTAGTACAAATGCACCTAATATGATCGGGCTGATGATGCCTGCAATTTTATTACAGATGCCGACGATGCTTATACGCCTTGCTGCAGTTTCTATAGGGCCAATAATACTGATATAAGGATTAGAGGCTGTTTGCAATAATGAAAGGCCTGAACCAATTACAAACAATCCCAGCAATGACATCGGGTAATTCCTATGCGTTGCGAATTGCCCAAAAATAAAAGTACCTACCGCCATTACAAGTAAACCCATACCCATTCCTTTTTTCATACCAGTCTTTTGCAGTATCCAGGAGGAAGGTAGTGCCAGAAAAAAATACGCCATGTAAAATGCCGTGGTCACCATAAATGCTTTTGAATCGGTATCCAATCCAAAGGCAAGTTTTACATAGGTGATCAATGGTCCGTTAAGCCAGGTCACAAATCCGAAGACAAAAAATAAAATACCAATAATTACAATTGCATTCCTGTTATTTTGGGTTGGCTGCATATCGACTAAATTTTATATTTTAAAAATAGGGGAAACAATTTGATAAAGCTGGCACAAACGATTGCTCAAATATTGGCATCAAACTGGTTGCAGGCAGGAGGAATCTTATTTAAATAAAATGCTTTATGAAAATAAAGATAGCGATGGATCTTAATAAGCAATCAAATAAAAATCTATCGAATTACCAGGCGAAAGCATTTTTAAGCATCTTTTACACATCTGAAACCGGTGTGCTCCAATCCTGTATCGGGAGAACTTTTCATTCGCCTTGCAACACGGTAGCCGCTACAATAACTATCGTTGCACAGAAAACTGCCGCCACGTAAACTTCTTTTTGGGGCATATGGGTCTTGTGGATCTATAGTTTTTCCTATCCCTGCGGATTTATAGAAGTTTTATTGGCAGTCGTCTTATAATAATCAGCATTGTACCAATCGCTGCACCACCCCCACACAATAGCTGCCATATCGTACAGGCCATAACCATTAGGCATATACGATTTTACAGGTGCAGCATTTACGCATCCATCCCAGCTCCACCATTGAGCGTAATTATTCAAATTAGTATTTAATGCCTCAATAGATAAATTTAATTTCAAATAAAATTCGAAAATTCATTTACAGAGAATTTTGGATCTATCGCTTATTAGTTCCTTCAAGCCAGCCGTTTTTAAATCCTGCTTTTTTTAATCCGTCTATAATATATGGGCATTTTTTCATTACGTTCCATATCAAATTGGTATGATAATTTTCAATCATGATTACAATCGGTGCCTGGTTTAATCCAAATTTGTATGGAGAAACCCAGCCATTAGGATTTGTTCCTTTCTCAGGAAAAGTAGGGTTAAAGCTGGCATCAAATCCATATTTATGTTTTGGTTTTAAATGTAGTTGCTTAATTGCGTGGCGAATAGTTGCAATAACAATTTCCGGAGCAAATGGCAGAGATGCAACTACAGCCCAGGGCGAAACTGTTCCATCATCTGGCCCAAAAGGAGCACCACGTGCCAGGTAACCATAAAACTTTCTTTTTATTCCATCAACTTTTAAGACTTTGTATCCGGGGCCGTCACTTGCTGTTTGTCCCCAACAGTATTCTCCATAATTTTTAAACTGTTGTTTATTTTCAATGGCATAGTTGCGGTGCACAAAAGCTGCCCTTCGGCTGTTTTCAAAATAATCGAAGCCGGTTTTTTTATTAAACGCATCATTTATACCGCGGAAATCAATCCACAGGTGCGAAAACTGGTGAATGAATAATGGACCGGCATATAAATAAGAAGTGTCATAGACTTCTGTCAGGGCAAAAGTTTTTGTCCATCTCATATACCCTTCTACGCTAACCGGAAAAGTTGGAGAGCCTAACGCTAACATGTACATGATAAGTGCTTCACTGTAATTTTCATCCCAGCGGTAAGGAAGAAATCCCGATGACGGCTTCCAGCCATGGCTAAGGGTCAGGCCTTTATTTAGTGCCCATTGCCAATCTATACGACGATATAATTTATCCGCCAAATCTCTTATCTCATCTTCTACCCTATTGTCTTTTGTAAAATAGTTTGCAGCCGACAATGCACCTGCAATAAATAAAGCAGTATCAATAGTAGATAGTTCGCATTTCCAGGCTCGTTCTCCATTATTCATTTTTAAAAAATGATAATAGAAACCTTTGTAACCGGTAGCATTGGCTTGCTTTCCCTGCTGACTATCATAAAAAAAACGAAGGATCTTTACTATTTTTTCGGTCGCATCTTTACGGGTCAGATATTTTCGTTCTACCCCAACGATGTACGCAGTGATAGTCATACCTGTAACTGAAACACTCGATGGAGAATCAGGCTGTGTTTTATCTGCAATTAAACCGGTTATAGGATTTATTTCGTTTAAGAAATAATCGAAAGTTTCCTTTTGTAATTCATCAAGCATTTCTTTATCAGATGCTAAGTGAGCTTGAAGAGGAGCTTTATCTTTTGACTTCAAAGTTATTCAGTTTCTAAAGTGATTAGCACAGTTGCCAGCGGTAAAATATCAATTGTACCGATACATTTACTTTGTCAAATTTATATAATAATATTTTTTTCTAAGATAAGATTCTGATTCTGATATTTGCACCTGTTCTAGCTAATTTTGTGAGCCTTTACAATAACAAAAACTTAGAGTGGGTACTCTATTCCTAAAGAACTTGAGTCAGCATCTTCCCTTAGTGTAGTAGAACAGTTATTCGTGAAGCATTGCTACGCTTCAGAATAATGGGATTGATAGAATCTAAAAAGAAAAAAAAGTTCTGTTTTTGCAAGTCCCGATATTTTTGGCAACATGAGCAAGAGTATAAATCGTCATGTTCTCAGTGCAGAAACTTTGAAAGAAATGTTTGAAATACGCCTTGTATTAGAAATTGGGATAGCAGATTTCTTATTTAAACGGATCACCATTCGGTTTCATAAGTAGTTTATTTTGACCGGTACGGTTCTATTGTATTTATTTTTCCTTCAGCATCATAGGTAAGCTCTGTAACTTTTACTGATCTCAAATGCGTTACTCCTTTGCTTAAACTTGAATCGTGGTAAAATAAATACCATTTGTTGTTGAATGCACAAATAGAATGGTGAGAAGTCCAGCCTACCACCGGTTCAAGAATACGCCCCTGATAGATAAACGGTCCATAAGGATTGTCAGCAATAGCATAACAGATATAATGCGAATCGCCGGTGGAGTAAGAAAAATAATATTTGCCATTGTACTTGTGCACCCAGGAGGCTTCAAAAAATCTTCTTCCATTATCGCCCTGTAGTAAGGGTTTTCCTTCTTCATCTAATATAATAATATCTTTTGGTGCTTCGGCAAATTCTAATAAATCATCTGTAAGCTTTGCAATTTTTCCGCATAGTGCAGGTTCATCATCTGCAGGAAGATGTGCAACTGGGCTGTCCGATTGTGTTGCATCAAAACTTCCTTTTCTCCAGCGTTGTAACTGCCCTCCCCAAATGCCGCCGAAATACATATAATAACTACCATCATCATCTTTAAAAACTGCAGGATCTATGGAAAAACTATTTTTTATAGCCCCCGGTTGTGGCACAAATGGACCTGTTGGTGACTTACCAATTGCAACACCTATCCGGAAAATTCCTTCATGATCTTTGGCAGGAAAAAACAAATAATAAATCCCGTTTTTTTCATTCGCATCAGGAGCCCACATTTGTTGTGATGCCCAGGACACATCTTTTATACTCAATGCCAGTCCATTGTCAGTAGTTTCTGCATCAGGATTATCCATTGATAACACATGGTAATCTTCCATGGCAAAATGGCTTCCCAAATCATCAAAAGCCTCACCTGCATCTATATCATGCGATGGATAAATATAAATTTTACCATTAAATTCATGCGCAGACGGATCTGCTGTATAAATATTTTTTACAAGCGGTTGCGAAATTGCTCTTTGATTTATATCGTCAAAATCAATATGCTCAATACTATCTTCAGGCATAAAATTGTGTATTAGTTCTTGTTGCGTCTTTGTTTTAAATCACTTTCTATCTGCACTTCCATGTTCTTATTTATTTTATAAAAGAACAATAACCCTACTCCTATTAAAAAAGGAATTGCAGGCAAAATACTTACCAGCATTTTTATACCATGTATAGCTGTTGGAGATTGTGTGGTATCACTATTGGGAACGTAATCATATACTTCCAGTATTTTGGTTAGTAATGCACTACCAATAGTTAAACCGCCTTTTAAGCCTACCATCATTGCCGAAAAAATAATTGCAGTGGCCCGCCTGTTGTTTTTCCATTCGGAATAATCTGCTACATCTGCAATCATTGCCCAGAGTAATGGTATGGTAATACCATAAAAAAAGCCATGCAGTATTTGCGATGCAAACATTAGTTCTAAAGATTTTGGCTGGAAAAAATAAAAGAAAATAATAAATAGTGTGGAGATGAATAAGTTGATACCAAACACATCTCTTTTTCCATATTTGTCTGCAAATCTTTTTGATAAGGTAATCCCAACAATCATGAAAATGATACCGCCGGCGTTGAATAAGCCGAAACCTGCAGCTACCGGATCTTTACCGAAGAAATTCATGCCTATGCTTGAGAAAAAATTCAGGACAGGAGTAATAAATTCAGTTAGCCTGTCTTTGTCAACATAATTATTAAAATAATAAACGTAGGCACCCCCCTTCATAGCAAGTGTTATAAACACTAATGTTGTAAGCACCAGCATAATAATCCACGGCTTGTTTTTTGTCAGATCCTGAATGTCTTCTTTTAAAGTCGATTTTTGATCAGGTGTTGGTACGATGCGTTCTCTTGTTGTAAAAAAAGTAATTAACAGCATCACCGATCCAATGATAGCCAACCAGAACATTACCTTTTCTATACCTATAGCTTTATCCCCTTTACCCGCAGAAATAATAATGGAATACATAAATACCTGCACAAAGAACTGCGCAAACATTACTGCCACAAAGCGATAAGAAGACATACTGTTACGCTCCTTCATATCGCCGGTAATTACTCCGCTCAAAGCAGAATAAGGAAGGTTATTTGCAGCATAAAATAGTAATAATAATGCGTAGGTAATAACAGCATAAACTACTTTGCCTTGATAGGCAAAATGCGGCGTACTAAATGCAAGCAAAGCAATCACTCCAAGCGGTACGGATGTAAATAATATCCACGGCCGGAATTTACCCCAACGTGAAACTGTTCTGTCAGCAATCGCCCCTACAATTGGATTAAAACCAAAAGCAGCAACCAACCCAACAGTTAATATTATTGCCGATGCATCGTTTGCTTTTAAACCATAAATATCTGTATAAAAATAAGCCAGGTATGTTATGAGGGTTTGGAATACTAAATTAGCAGCAAGATCTCCAAGACTGTAGCCAATTTTTTCCTTTACCGATAATTTTTGAGCTGATGATGCCATATTAGTTTTTTTGCAATCGTTGGAAATATGTTAGTTTGATTTTAACACAATTACTTTATAAAAAGCAGGCTTAGGTTTAAATTGTCTATCGAACAATAACGGGTAATTTGTTCTACCCGGAATTGGCCAGCCATTTAACCAGCTTTGCCCATCATTTACGCCCCAGAAAGTTACACGGCCAATATTATTTTTATATTTTAAAAACAATTTGAACAATGATTCATAGTCGTTCGCAAGTTGTTGCTGCACACTATCTGGCAAGCCATCTTTATAAGGATTTGATTTCGCATCTGCCTGCATACGCTGGCCAACATCTGCTCCCTGGAAATCTCTTTGCAGTACTTCAATATCCAACTCAGTAAACATTACTTTAATACCAAGCGCTGAATACTCAAGTATACTTTCTTCAATATCTTTAAGCGGAATTTTTCCAAGATGCCAATGCCCCTGAATACCGACGCCATCAATTCTTACACCTGCAGCCTGAATCTTTTTTATTAATGCTATACAGCCTGCCCTTTTTTTGGGTTGCTCATTATTATAATCATTATAATATAATTCCGTTTGCGGAGCAGCCTGCTGTGCAATTCTGAAAGCCTCTGTTACAAAATCATCTCCCAGTTTATTAAGGAAAATCGATTTACGCATTGTTCCATCTTCATTCAATGCTTCATTTACAACATCCCATGACAAAACTTTTCCATTATATCTTCCGGCAACTGTTGTAATATGATTTGTCAAATACATTCTTACGGAATCTGCATCTTTCATTCCTCTCATAAAACGGGGCAATTGACTATGCCAAATCAAGGTGTGAGCATTGATCTTTATATCATGTTTTTTACTATACTCAACAAGCTTATCAGCAAGATCAAAATTATAAGTATCCCAGCCCGGATGTATGATCTCGGCCTTCATAATATTTTCAGGTGTTGCTGCATTAAATTGTTCTGATATCAATGCTTCTGCCTGCGGATCCTTCTCTTCTATCTGAGCAGTATTCAATGCTGTACCAATCAAAAAATCATCTTTAAAAGCTTTTTTAAGAGAGGTGTTCTTTTCTACTTTTTTGCTGTTATTATTACATCCTGACGATAGAGCGAAATTTTCTTTTTTAGATTGCAGCACAAGTGCTCCAAAAAGGAGCAACATGAATTTTGTATTTAGAAATAATTTCATCTTAAAAAATTACCTGTTTGTTAATAATGATGCGCTTGTAATTATATAAACCTGTTAACGATATTTTCCATGTATTCCTGTTTGCCACTTATAACTGCGGGTTCGCCATTGCTTAATGCATAATCTCTCAGGTCTTCCAGTGAAAGTTTACCCTCCTCAAATTCTTTACCCTTACCATTGTCAAAAGAAGCATATCTATCAGTACGTACTTTTTTGTAATCAGATTTTTGTAAAATATTATCTGCAACAATCAATCCTCTTGCAAATGCATCTATGCCGCCGATATGGGCATAAAACAAATCTGCAGGATCGGTCGAATTTCTGCGAATCTTCGCATCGAAATTAATACCACCACCTTTGAAGCCACCAGATTCAAGTAACACCAACATCATCTCAGTCAGTTCATTAATATTATTTGGAAACTGATCTGTATCCCAGCCATTTTGATAATCGCCACGATTAGCGTCCATACTACCGAGCAAACCTGCATCAGCTGCAACTTGTATCTCATGCTGCATGGTGTGACCAGCAAGCGTTGCGTGGTTCACTTCTAAGTTTAAACTAAAGTCATTCAAAAGATCATACTGACGTAAAAAACCAATTACCGTTTCAGCATCATAATCGTATTGATGTTTGCTTGGTTCACATGGCTTTGGTTCAATAAAGAATTGTCCTTTAAAGCCATTTTTTCTTGCATAATCTTTTGCTGTATGTAAAAATTTAGCAAGATGTTCTTTCTCCCTTTGCATATTTGTATTCAGCAAACTCATGTAGCCTTCTCTTCCGCCCCAAAAAACATAGTTTTCGCCCTTCAGTGCTATCGTTGAATCCAGCGCCGCTTTCACCTGTGCTCCACCATGAGCAAGTACATGAAAATCAGGATTGGTAGCCGCCCCATTCATATATCTCCTGTTAGAAAATAAATTAGCTGTACCCCATAATAACTTTACACCACTGGCTTCCTGCTTTTCTTTTAGGTAAGCAGTGATGGCTTGTAATCGCTTTTCATTATCTGCTATATCATTGGTATAGTCAACCACATCCACATCATGAAAACAATAGTAAGGCAAGCCCATTTTTGTAATAAATTCGAAGGCTGCATCTGCTTTGTCTTTTGCTCTTTCAACTGCATCCGCTTTTTTATCCCATGGAAAAATATGGGTAGGTTCACCAAAAGGATCTGCACCGCTTCCAACAAAGGAATGCCAGTAAGAACATGCAAAACGCAAATACTCTTTCATCGTTTTGCCAGCCACTACTTTATTTTCATCATACCAGCGGTACGCTAATGGATTATCAGATCCTGTTCCTTCAAATTTTATTTGTGGAATATTTTTAAAAAATTCGTTTTCACCTTTTACAATTTGCATATTTATCTTTTTTAGTTTGCAATAAATTCTTTTTCTGTTTGTAATTTTTTCTGTAGAAATTCTTTCCAGTCCTGGTAAAATGCCTCGCTGTCGGTATCTGCATCAGGTTCCAAACAACCGGTAGATTTGCGGTTGCTAAATGCTTCGGCTTCATTGGCATAAAAACCTGTACCTATACCTGCTCCTAACGCTGCCCCATAGCTGCCATCGCCATCATAAAATTCCAGTACCACCTGTGTTGCATTAACAAATGATTTTGTAAATACATTACTTAAAAAGAGATTGGATTTTCCGGCTCTTATCACAGATGGCATAATTCCATTTTCACGCATTATATCCAGCCCGTACCGAAATGCAAATGCTACCCCTTCCTGGGCGGCCCTTACCAGGTGGGCATCGGTATGTATATTAAAATCTAAATTTTGAAAATGTGCGCCGACCTGCTGATTGTTCAGCATTCGTTCTGCTCCATTGCCGAAAGGCAGTGCCAGCAAGCCATTTGAGCCGTCCGCTACTTTTGAAGCTGCTTCATTTAATTCTGTATAGCTACGGTTGGCACCAATCAGGTTTTTAACCCATCGGTTAAAAATACCTGCGCCATTTATACAAAGCAAAACCCCTATCCTATTTTTATCAGGCTGATGATTAACGTGGGCAAAGCTATTTATCCTTGATTGCTCATCATATTTAAGTTGATCGCTCACACCATAGATGACACCGCTGGTGCCGGCTGTTGCAGCTACTTCACCGGGTTGTAATACATTTAAAGAAAGCGCATTGTTGAGTTGGTCACCCGCTTTGTATGAAACAGGAATCCCTGGCTTTAATGATAACCTTGTTGCGACCAGATCTTTTACATGGCCATGCGATGCAAATAATGGTTTTATTTCGGGAAACAATGATTGATCAAATCCAAAGTAGCTGGTGATGTCAGTTGAGATTTTATTACTCCTGTAATCCCAGAATGTTCCTTCGGACAGAGCAGAAATTGTTGTGGTAATTTCCCCGGTAAGTTTCATGGCAATAAAATCGCCGGGCAACATTATTTTATCAATTTTTTCATAAACAGCAGGCTCATTTTCTTTTACCCAGGCGAGTTTTGAAGCGGTAAAATTTCCGGGGGAATTCAATAAATTGTACAAGCATTTTTCTGCACCAATGTCAATAAAAGCCTTTTCACCAATTTCTACTGCCCTGCTATCACACCAAATTATGGAATTTTTTAAAACGTG
>JBDSIB010000175.1:0-14924 GCA_039918155.1 Ferruginibacter sp. | reverse complement strand
TATTCTGTTCCGGGGTTAAGGTTGCTTATTTTGATCCAGAAATAATTTCCATCAGGAGTTTTATTCATCTGGTTTGCACAAAGTGTTTGCCAACCGGAAAAATCTCCTATTACAGTAACATTGGTTTTGCCTGGGGCAAAAAGCACTAAAGTTGCTGATTTATTATCAGCAGCATAGTTAATACCTTCCTGTGCACCGGCAGGTAATGCAGCTATATTCGTTACAGGATTTATAAAAAAGCTGAATGAATCTTTTGAAATAACTGTTCCATTATTGCCAGTTAAAATTACTTTTTGTTCACAGGAAGTTGTGAGAGTAGGCGTAACCGTTATACTATTATTATTTGCTATGGTTCCTACACTTGTCCCGTTAAGAGAAACATCTAAAGCAGCATTAGCAGAACTAACACCAGCAATAGTAAGAGTAGAACCAACTGTTGCAGTGATAGGCTCAAGCCATGGCACGTACCTCGGCTCAAAAGGAGGCAGGTTAAGCCTTACAGCAAATTGCGATGCGCCATAAACAGGAATATACATATCACTGCCATCTGAATTAACAGCCTTTAAATTGCCGCTTGCATCTCTGAAAATTACATTTATAGTGCGAATTGTTTCGGCTGCGGGAACGCCAAAAAAACTACGGATATTATTGATGGTATAAGAATATTTATTGCTTCCTAAAGGAGTCGCTTTTGCCAGGGGATCTGTGCTGCCGTAAACGAATTTCACATATTTCCAATCACTTGGTCCGGTACTAAGGTTTGTCAACACACCAACATGCACATATACATTCTGAGAATTACCGCCTTCATAATTATACAAACCCTGGTTACCTTTTGCAGCATCAACCGTAAATGTAATATTAGAAGCGTCTGTAGGAAATTCCGGTGTCCAACTAAGAAGTCGTTGGGCAAATATGGGCCATGCTATAACGCAGCATACCAGCAACAGTATATTTTTTTTCATGAAGCAATCGATTTAATGTGTAAAATACACACATTATTGTTTACTTGTTCTTTTTGTGGATACTTTTTTGTTAGCCACAATTTAAATTAACCCGCTGGCGGAGTTAATTAGCAAGTGAATGTTTGTTTATGCCCACGGTTTGTTATTTATAAATTTGTTTAAGAACTGTAAAATTGTAAACCCAGCTACTTTTGCAAGTATCCTGGAGTTGGAGCCAGCAAAGGATTTGGCGTAATTATGCTGCATCATAAACTGGTCACACAATTGCGAAAAAACTGCTTCTATTCTTTTTCTCACTTTTTTCCAAATTCACATAAAAGGCTTGTGCTCTTTTTGATTACTCCTTAAGGGTAGTAGCCTTAGAGTAGCACTATGGTAGCCTTATGGTAGCTTTATGGTAGCCTTATGTATGGGGTTTGAGTAGTATCTTTGCGGCCTTTATGAAGTATATCAACGAGATCAACAAACGCAAGACCTTTGCTATTATAAGTCACCCGGATGCCGGCAAGACTACCCTTACAGAAAAATTCCTCTTATTCGGTGGTGCCATCCAGACTGCAGGTGCGGTAAAAAGCAACAAGATAAAGAAACATGCTACCAGTGATTTTATGGAGATAGAGCGCCAGCGTGGTATCAGTGTAGCTACATCGGTAATGACATTTGAATATGAAGGTCACCTGATCAACCTGCTTGATACTCCCGGCCATAAAGACTTTGCGGAGGATACTTATCGTACGTTGACTGCAGTGGATAGTGTTGTATTGGTAATTGACAGTGTGAATGGAGTAGAAGATCAGACGAGAAGATTGATGGAAGTAATTGCCATGCGTAAAACTCCTGTGATCGTTTTTATCAATAAAATGGACCGGGATGGCAAGAACCGTTTTGATCTTTTGGAAGAAATAGAGAATGAATTGAAGATACAGTTGCACCCGATGACCGTTCCGATCAATAGTGGTAAAGAATTTAAAGGGGTGTATGACCTGCATGAAAAAAGCCTTGTATTATTTACCGCAGGTACCAAAGCAGAGGATGAGGGTACACTGGAGATAAAAGACTTAAACCAGGAAATATTAGATGTCAAGATCGGTAAAAAAGATGCTGATATTTTAAGAGAAGATGTGGAGTTGATAGATGGTGTGTATGGCGAATTAAACCTCGATGATTATTTATCGGGTAAAACAGCACCTGTGTTTTTTGGCAGTGCGGTGAACAACTTTGGAGTAAAGGAAATGCTGGATACTTTTATCCGCATTGCGCCCACACCAAGACCAAGAAATACGACCATCAGAAGTATTGAACCATCGGAAGATAAATTCAGTGGTTTTATTTTTAAGATACATGCCAACCTTGATCCACGTCACCGGGACAGGATCGCTTTTTTAAGAGTATGCAGCGGCAGGTTTGCCCGCAATACTTATTATCATCATGTAAGAAACAGTAAGGACGTGCGTTTCAGCAATCCTTATAGTTTTTTAGCACGGCAAAAAGATGTGATCGAAGAAGCTTATCCCGGCGATGTAGTGGGATTATTTGATACCGGCAATTTTAAGATCGGTGATACTTTAACCGAAGGCGAAGATTTTTATTTTACCGGGATACCGAGTTTTTCACCGGAGATATTTAAGGAAGTGATCAACAAAGATCCGATGAAAACCAAGCAGCTTGAAAAAGGGCTGATGCAGTTGACGGATGAAGGGGTGGCACAATTGTTCACTCAGTTTGGAGGTAATAAAAAAATAATCGGTTGTGTGGGAGAACTGCAGTTTGAAGTGATACAATACCGTTTGTTGCAGGAGTATGGTGCTTCTGTACAAATGAATAGTTTGTTCTTTTATAAAGCCTGTTGGCTCACCAGTACCGATGCGAAAAAGCTGGAAGACTTTGTAAAATACAAACAGGCAAATATTGCAGAAGATAAAGACGGTCATTTAGTTTACCTGGCACAAAGTGAATGGTTCTTAAATACCGAACGCACCAATAACCCGGATATAGAATTTCATTTTACGAGTGAGATACATAAATAGGGATGAAAAGGCTGATGGTTGATAGTTGATAGTTCCTGATCAATAAGTCAATAGTCAAAAGTCAATGGTGAAATGTCGAAACAATTTTACAGGTTAGGTTGATTAAAGTAGAATAATGCTTTGGATTCCAGCCACGAAGTGGCGTAAGGTTGGTAGAAAGGATATATAATAACCGTTCTGAGTCCTTAATGGACGGTAGGTTAATGCGCTACATTCATTTAGCTGGATGTTAGTTCATAAGTATCAAAAGCGGCTTCATATTTGCTAAATGTAAGCCATACCATTATCCAAAAATATTAAAACATGAAAGCCTTTATTTTTATTGCAATACTCTTCACTAGTCATCCTTCTTTTTCGCAATTAAAAGTCACTTTGCGCTGCCCGGCTTTTGATATAGATCTGCTGGAAGGAAATGTAAACAAAGTCTTTCCCCAATTTACTCCCGGTCAAATAAAAGAAGTTTTTCCCTGTTTTACAGAAGAAGTAAAAAAAACGGACAGTACTGCCTGTGCAGGCGTATTTATAAAAGACCAGGGATTACTTTTTTACACGGATAGGGATTATATAGAAGTAAGAGATAATTACCATGGTAAAATGGAGCCTGCGGTGATGGGTGCTGCACGGGGAAGCCTTTTTAAATATTTGGGTAATCCTAAGATCAAGGATGTTAGTTGGGATGCGTTTCAAACAAAATATGGCACGCTGATCATTTATTATAATACCAGTGGTAAAATAAATAAATTACAAATGAGCAGCCTGGGCACAGATTCGATGAAATTGTGCGATTGATATAATCACGTTTGATTTTTTTAATAAAGAAGTTTGACAATGGTTAAAAATGTAATTTTAGATCATGTATAAGCTTGATAAAACTGTTTCAAAGATTACTACGAATGAAGACGCAGAAAATGATAAGAAATTTTCTGATGATACCAGTTCGTCTGAGCGCTTGCAACAGTCTTGGTGGCTTACCTGCATGGCTTATGGGATAGATCCGGAAAACCCTCCGAAGATGGAAAAGCGATTAACTTATAAGGGTAAACACAGGCCGTAATGCCGAATATTTTCAATGATGATTTCAGGGATTTTATTGAAACGCTTAATAAATTCGAAGTAGAATATTTATTAGTTGGTGGCTACGCAGTTATTTTAAATGGATACCGTAGAACTACAGGCGACATGGACATTTGGGTAAACATAACTCCAGATAATCATAAGAAATTATTGAAGGCATTCAGTGTTTATGGATTGCCCATAAAAGATATTTCAGAAGATGACTTTTTCAATAATGAGGAAATGGATGTTTTTAGTTATGGAAGGCCCCCGGTAAGCATTAACTTAATGAAAAAAGTAAAAGGCTGCAATTTTTCGGAAGCTTATGCTATCAGTAATGTTTATGAAGAAGATGGATTACTCATCCGGTACATTCATCTCAGCACTTTGCTCCAGGCAAAAAAAGCAGCAGGAAGATACATAGACCTGGATGATATAGAAAAACTCTCTCCCTAAATACCCGTATAACTGTATGGCGTAATCGCTTTTAATTCTTTCTTCAAAGCTGCTGATATTTTTAAAGTCCCTATAAAATCATGAATGGCTTTTTTATCTATCGCATTTTTACCTCTCGTTAATTCTTTCAATGCCTCATAAGGCTGCGGATAATTTTCACGACGCAGAATAGTTTGTATGGCTTCTGCTACGACTGCCCAGTTATTGTCGAGGTCTGCTTTTAGTTTAGATTCATTAAGGATCAGTTTATTCAAGCCTTTTTCCAAAGCTTTTACAGAAAGTAAAGTATGCGCTATAGGCACGCCGATGTTTCTCAGCACGGTACTATCTGTAAGATCTCTTTGTAAACGGGATACGGGTAATTTAGCTGAAAGGTGCTCCAATATGGCATTTGCCATTCCCAGGTTGCCTTCTGCATTCTCAAAATCTATGGGGTTTACTTTATGCGGCATAGCACTGCTTCCTACTTCTCCTTTTTTAGTTTGCTGTTTAAAATAATCCATGCTGATATAAGTCCACACATCCCGGCACAGGTCAATTAAGATTGTATTGATCCTTTTTACTGCATCAAAATGAGCTGCTAGAGTATCATAATGTTCTATCTGAGTTGTGTATTGCTGGCGTTGCAGGTTCAGTTTATTTTCTACAAAGTCATTGGCAAATTTTACCCAGTTAAACTTCGGGTAGGCGACATGGTGAGCATTTAAATTTCCGGTAGCACCGCCAAACTTTGCGGTGAATGGAATGTAACTAAACAATTGTACCTGGCTTTCGATACGTTCTACAAATACCATCAGTTCTTTTCCCAGGCGGGTAGGAGAAGCAGGTTGGCCGTGTGTTCTGGCAAGCATCGGTATCTTTTCCCATTGCATGGCAAGCTTATAAAGATGCTGCTGCAAAGTTAAAACTGCCGGCAGGTATTCAAACTCTATGGCATCTTTCCACAGCATCGGCACCGCAGTATTATTAATATCCTGTGAGGTCAGTCCGAAATGCACCCATTCTTTTACTGCACCTGCGCCGGCTTCTTCCAGTTTGTTTTTTAAAAAATACTCTACGGCTTTTACATCATGATTTGTAACAGCTTCTGTGTCTTTAATTTTTTGTGCATCTTCCAACGAAAAATCATTTACCAATTTTCTTAATTGATTATTTAATGCAGCATTGTTCTTAAAGAATTTTTTCTCTCCCAGCATAATAAAATATTCCACTTCCACTTTCAGGCGGTATTTTATAAGCGCATATTCTGAAAAATAAGCAGCCAGGCTGTTGGTGTTTTTATAATAACGGCCATCTACAGGCGAAACGGCAGTAAGAGGGGAAAGTTGCATGGTATTAATTAAGTTTAAAGTAATTTTGCAGCGAAATTAACCTAAAGCAATTGGAACAAAAAATAAGGGTGGGAGCGGTGAGTTACCTGAACACAAAACCGCTGGTGTACGGATTTGAAAAAGGGATGATGAAAGACGAAATAGAACTGATCTTTGAATACCCTGCAAAAGTAGCAGCAATGCTGCTTGATCACCAGATTGATATCGGGCTGATACCTGTCGCAGTCATTCCTAAATTAAAAGAACATTTTATAATTTCTGACTACTGTATTGGTGCAAGTGGCAAAGTAGCCAGCGTATGCCTTTTCAGTGATGTCCCCATCAATGAGATCACCCATATATTAATGGATTATCAAAGCAGGACTTCAGCGGCACTGCTGAAAGTTTTATTAAAAGAGCATTGGAAAATAGAACCTGTGTTGATCGATACCAAAGAAAATTATCAGCAGGATATTAAAGGTACTACAGCCGGATTAGTAATTGGCGACCGTGCCCTGCAACAGCGCAAACACTCTCCTTATATTTATGACCTGGCAGAAGAATGGGAAAAAATGACTGGCCTGCCGTTCGTTTTTGCCGCATGGGTTTCCAATAAAAAACTATCTACAGATTTTATAGAAAATTTTAATAAAGCAACCAGCGAAGGGATGCAGCATATCGATGAAATTGTTGATGCCAATGCGTTTGAAGCCTATTCTTTAAAAACTTATTATACAGAGAATATAGATTATAGGCTGGATACAGGGAAGAGAGAAGCGTTGGATTTATTTTTGAAAAAATTAGCTACCTGATAAGCAAAACATTTCCTTTTTTAACGATGATGCCGCACTCTGTTATTGCTTTAAAATAAAACACATAATTACCGGCTGGTGAATCAATATTTTTAAATCTTCCATCCCAACAGGAACCTGTGTTGTTACTTTCAAAAACCTTTTTGCCCCATCTGTCATAAATAAAGAACTCAAAACTTTTTAAATCACCTTGTATCAAAACATGAAAACAATCATTTAAGCCATCATGATTAGGGGTGAAAGAATTTGGAATATAAATGACATTGTTTGTACTTGTTTTTACAACCTGAATGCTATCACTGTTCATACATTTATTCGCATCTGTTCCGGTAACAATATAGGTGGTAGATACTTTAGGAGACGCTACAGGAGTAGCGCTGCCTGCATTATCAAGTGAGGACGAAGGTGTCCAGTTGTACATTAATGCGCCGGTAGCAGAGAGTTGTGCAGATGATGCAGTACAATTAAGGTCATTTGCTTTCGCTGCTTTAACAGTTGGCAAAGGCAGGATTGTCAGCAAAACATTAAAGACAGTGTCAGTACTGCAATACCGGTCACCTACTTTAACAGCATACGTAGTGGTTCCGACCGGAGTTGCCACAGGATTAATGGCTGTGGGGTTATCTAAACTTACGGCGGGCGTCCAGCTATAACTTGCATCTGTTCCGTTAAAACCATCAAGGTTAATGGGTTTATTGAGGCAGGTAGTTTTAGCAGGTGGCTGAACAAAAGGATATTGATTATGAATGGTAACAGTGACGCTATCCATATTCCGACAGCCGGAAAGTAATCCTGTCACATAATATTTTTGGCCAATGCTGCCATTAAATTTTGGAGACGATATGTTTGGATCGTCCAACTGAAAAGATGGAGACCAAGAATAGGAACTTGCACCTGTGGTGGTGAATGTAATCGTTTGTTGTTTGCAAATAATGGTGTCAGGTATGGTATTTACCTGAGGCAAAGGCTTGACCACAATATTCAGCGTATCCATTTTTGAGCATCCGTTGGTAGTTCCCTTTACATAAATAGATGTGGATTGCGTGCCGGTAAATACCGGGTTTGCAATATTGGGATTACTTACAAGATTTACCGGGCTCCAGGTGTAAGAACCTGCACCAGATGCCGAAAGCTTAAGAGTAGAATCTTTACAGATAGAACTGTTACCTGACGAAATCAATGCCGGGATCGGCTTTATAAAGACTGTCACAGAATCAATACCACTGCATACTCCATTCGACACCATAACATAAAATTTTGTTGTTGTACTAACAGTAGCTTTTGGATTAGCAGAATGGATATCATCAAGCAAAGCTCCGGGCGACCAAGTGTAGGTAGTTCCTCCTTTTGCATGCAGCGTAGTAACAACAGGTTTGTCGCTACAGAAAGATGAATCTGAGCCAGCATCCACTACAAAAGTGGTTACCGTAAGATCGATCAGGTTAGAAAAGAATTTGCAATAAAGCGATCCAATATTGGCAGCTTCCTGGGAAACAAGCCTGATCTTATAATTGCCTGCTGGTAAGCCGGCTGCGGTATAATTTAAAATGGTTGCACCAGAAATATCAGTAAAAGTATTTCCACCATTATTACTGATTTGCCATTGGTAAGCAGGATTATTTAAGCCGGCACTCACTGAACCGTATAATTTAAAACTGGTATTCTGACAAATACTTAAACTGTTCAATGCTGTAGCTGCTGCAAAGGAAGCCGAAGTTAATGGGCCACAAGCTCTGAAAGTAATATCGTCAATGGCAAGGTCATTTCCAAACGAGTTGGCTCCGCCGATATTATTATTAGTAAGTGTTAAGACTACTGAGTTTATACCTGCAGGAGTTGAAAACAGGGTTGCAAATTGTTTCCAAACGACCACATTAGTTGGTAAAATATCTCCGGTTGAAAAGGAGGCAAGCGGAGTGGTTAAGTCTGATGGATTAAAAATTTTAAAGGTAACATTTGGGGGTACGGTCCCTGCCGCTTTATCGCTGTTCAAGGCATTCATGATCCAGGCGGCAAATTCATAAGTTGTACCCGGGCATAAACCAGATACAGTTTGTTTATAAAATTCTCCCGGATCTGGTGCTGCATTAAAAAATGCCATGTAGCCATTACCGTTATTCGTATGGTCACCTGTTTGTAACCAATAAGGATTTGCCGGGACTGAGTTCACAATGGCATAATCACCATCCAATACAATATTGGAGGCAGGGCTACCAGTTGGTGCAACATAATTATAACTTGTAGACGCACCAGGAACAACAGTAGACAAAACAGCTCCAGGATTTGGACCTTGCCCAAATGTAATATTTACAATTGGCTCCCCTAAACTGCCATTGCAGGTTGCCTGGGAAAATGCATTTTGCACGCAGATAAAAAAAATGCAAACAATTAAAAGTAGATTTTTTTTCAAGTAGGGATTTTAAAAGGAAGAAATATTATTTACAAATATATAGTGCTTTGCATATCTAAATTCAAATTTTCATTTTTCTCAATATGTTTTTAACCACAGGCTTTACATCTGGTGAAATATTCCTGTAATAAAATAGAGGTAAAAATAAAATGGCAAAAAGCAGGGTACTTCCGAACATTGCAATAAGCCCATCAAAACGTATAAATGTAAAATAGGCTATCAGGTATGCAACTGTTGCTATGATTATTACTTCTGCTGTTTTAATAGAAAATGGTTGCAGATGAAATTTTTTCCATAGAAATAAATACCTTGTATAGTTATATATACTAAAAGACACAAGGTTGGCAATCGCCGGTCCGATGATGCCATATCTTACAGTAAGATAATAGCTTAAAGGAATAATGAGTACGGTCAGTAACAAGCTGGTCCACAGCTCCACCCGCCAATAAGTAGAAGTTCCAATGATCTGCCCGTTTACGCCAGTACCCATTTCAATAATGGTTACCATTCCTAAAATAAAAAATACCCATTTTCCTTCCAGGTATTCTGGATTAATCCCGAAGAATGAAATAGCATTTGTAAAATTCAGCCAGATACAAAAGAAGATAAATAAGGAGAAACTCAACAGGTTAATAGATGATCTTTTATATATCCTTTCTATTTCTTTATGATCTTTATTTTTCCAGGATCGTGATAAAATTGGGATTGTGATGGCAATTACACTTCTTGCAGGGGCCTGTAATACAGATACCATGTAGGCAGCAAAACCAAATATCCCCACTTTGCCGAGATTTTGCTTGGCAGCAAGGATAAAACCATCAATACTGGATCTCAGTACACTTACAACGATCACGATAAACGTAAAGATGAGAATAGCAAATATCTTTTTACGAAATTTTTTGCTTACACGACTGATCTTAAAAGAAAGCCAGAGTTGATCATTTTTATAAAGATGAAACCCAAGTATGAAGACGATCAAGGCATATTGGAATGCAAATAAATAAATGAATGTTACAAAATCAATGAAGTCTAACACCTTCAATATCGTAATAACGAACGTGTATAAACGCAGCACGGTTTCTCTTAAAAAGTTAGCGAAAACACCTTTTTCAAAGCCATACGAATAAGCTTCCAGCACATTGTACAACAACAAGAAAAAAGCCAATGGCAATGCGATATAAAAGTATTGTACGAAAAGAAGGGAGTTAGTGCTGAATTTCTGAATTATGAACCCTTTAAGAAAAAAGATACTGATACAGGTTATTATAAAGCCACAAAGCGAAAGAATAAAAGCGATAGATAGGAGGTCATTTTTTTTGGGTTCCAGGTTATCCTGGTAATAGGGAAAAAACTTATATAAATAGGAGGTAACACCCAACGTTGAGAATGCAAAAATAAAGTTACTAAACTCCAGTAAGAGCCGGGTAAGACCATATTGATCTGTAGTAAACCAAGACTTGTGCGTAAAAAAATACATATTGACTGCCCCGATTAAAAAGCCGGAATAAATCCATATGGTCGCTTTTAAGCTTTTTTTTCTTATCGTGGACATATGTACATTATGGATGGGAACAATATATCAGCTATTTTTGCGAAATTATTGATATTCAATTTAAAAAATTAATTAAACAAATTTAGTTTTACTAATGGCAGAAACCTTAGGAATGCTTTGCGACAAACTAACTATTGTAAAGCTAAAGCAATATCATACTTCAGATGAAACCCGTTTGCAAAGCCTCAATTTGCAATCTACTCAATTGCAGTCAGAAATTAATGAATATGTGACCGATGCTTTAAATGGAAAGATCAATACAGAACGGATGACCTTTGCAGCCAATAAGGTATTTAAAAAAGAGGGGAATGAAGTAAGTGAAGTAACCGGCAAAATAGGAGAAGTATTTTACCAGTTGGCAGATGTAAATTGCCGCCTATGGCATGAGCAGGAAAAAGTGTATGAATTTGAAAATGTGGCGGACACTGAAAAAAATATCGTTGTAAAACAACTGGCTTTACTAAATCTGGAACGCAATAAATGTATTGACGCTATCAATGAGCAATTCAAGAAAATCATCACAGAAAAAATAAATAAATAAAATGCATATCCGTAAAAGAACAACCTGCCGGGTTTGCGGCTCGCCTTCTTTAAAAAAAGTAATTGATCTGGGCCCGCAGTATTTACAGGGAAGTTTTATAAAGCCTGGTAAAGAAATGCCAAGTCTTAGAAAGATCGATTGCAGCCTGGTACGTTGTAATCCGGAAGTGGACGAAAATGCCTGCGGCCTTTTGCAGATGGAACATTCTGTACCATCAGAAATTTTATATGCTGCATATTGGTACCGCAGTGGCACCAATGATACCATGCGCAATCATTTGAAAGAGATTGTAGAAAGTGTGGTAAGCACAGTTCCTAATATCAAACATCCTTTAGTGCTGGATATCGGTTGTAATGACGGTACATTACTTGACTTTTATCCAAAGCATTTTATAAAATATGGTTGTGATCCGAGTGACGTAGCGCAGGAAGTAAAAGATGCTACAGTAGTGCAGGATATTTTTCCTTCAGAAGAATTGTTTAAATTATTGGAAGGTAAAAAATTAGATGTGATCACTTCTATCGCCATGTTTTACGACCTTGAAAACCCTGTAGAATTTGTAAAAGGTATAAAGCGTTTTCTTTCAGCAAAAGGAGTATGGGTTTTTGAAATGAGTTATATGCCTAAAATGCTGGAACTGGATAGTTACGATACCATCTGTCATGAGCATCTGGAATTTTACAGCCTTGCAGTTTTGGAAAACATTTTGGAGTTAGGTGGAATGAAAACTTTTAAAATTTCTTTCAATGATATTAATGGGGGGAGTATTCGTTGCTATGCCACGCATAAAGAAAACAGCAAGCATGACAGTAAAGAAAACCTGCAATTGATAAATGAAATAAGGCATAAGGAGTTTGATATGGAACTGGATACAGACAAGCCTTATGTAGAATTTCAGCAGCGGATAGAAGTCTTAAAAGAAGAGTTGCATGACCTTTTGGTAAAATTAAAAAAAGAAGGAAAGAAAGTCCATGTGTATGGTGCGTCTACTAAAGGCAATACCATTTTGCAATGGTGTGATATTGACCATACCCTGGTAGAATTTGCAGCAGAACGCAATCCTGATAAGTATGGTGCCATGACATTGGGCACCAATATCCCCATCATCAGTGAAGCGGAGAGTAGAGCAATGAACCCAGATTATTATTTGGTATTGCCATGGCATTTTAAACCAGAGTTTTTAGAAAGAGAAAAAGAAGCTTTGGAGAAAGGAACAGGATTTATATTTCCGGTACCAAAGATTGAGATTTATAAAAAGTAATACTGTTTTGAAAGGTAATTTTAAAAATAATAAAGTTGGGTAAATATAAAAAGCTGAAGAAATTTGCAAATGTATTTTCCTATATCTTCCGCTCAAAAAATTATAAAGAATTTTTAAGTTTTGCCCAGGCAGGTGAAGACAGGGCTATCAAGTTTTTATTTAATTCTATGGGGATTAACCAGATCACTTATTTAGAGATCGGTACCAATAACCCCATTGATATAAATAATACCTATCTTTTTTATTTGGGAGGAAGCAGGGGAGTATGTATAGAACCTAACCCTACCCTTATATCAAAAATAAAAAAAAACCGGCCGGAAGATAACTGTTTAAATATAGGGATCAGCCCGGATGGCGAAGAAGGACTTCTGGATTTCTATATTTTTGATGAGAACGATTCTGAAAAAGGACTCAGCACTTTTTCTGCAAAGCAGGCAGCACATGTGGAACATACCACACATATAAAAATTGCCGAGGTAAAAAAGATACCTGTAATTCCAATAAATAATATTCTTGAAAAATATTTTCCGGAAAAATCACCTCAATTACTTTCTTTAGATGTAGAAGGATTAGATCTCGAAATTCTTAAAAGTATCGATTATTCAAAATATCGGCCAATGGTAATTTGCGTTGAATCTGTTGACTTCACAATTGATCATAAAAAAAATAAAAATACAGAGCTTACTGAATTCATGGAATCGCAAGGCTATTTTGTCTATGCCGATACTGGCATTAATTCAATTTTTGCAGATAAGTCTCTTTTTTAAAAAACACTACGAATTATTTAATGAAAAAAATACTTATTAAAATATTGGGTTGGTTCGGTTTTACATTAACAAGTAGGAAAGCTCATCAGAGGCAATCTCTTGAAGTCATCAATAGGGGCCAAGAGATCATTAAAAAAATATCACCTGATTTTACTATTCTGAATGGTCCATTCAAAGGAATTAAATATCCATCTATTGATATAACTGAATTAACGTTGGCACCTAAGATCAGCGGGAGTTATGAAATGCAGTTGGTGCCTGTAATAAACGAAATAATAAATACTCCTTATGATAATATAATTGATATCGGTTGTGCAGAAGGATATTATGCAGTAGGCCTTGCAAAAAAAATACCGGGAGCAACAGTACATTGTTTTGATATTAATCAATATGATCTGGATTTCTGTGCAGCTATGGCTAAATTGAATGGGGTTACAAATCTTACATTTAATAATTTCTGTTCTACTAAAACGCTTACTGAATTTAATTATGGAAACCGTTCTTTGATCTTTTGCGATTGTGAAGGATACGAATTTGAATTGTTTACAGATGAAGTAATTAAGTCTTTAAAAAATACGGATGTATTAATTGAGTTGCATGATATTGTTAATCCTTTGATATCTACAACTTTGATGGAAAGGTTTAAAGCTTCACACGACATTCAACTTATTAATAATTTTAATCTTGATTACTCTGGGTTAACCGGATTGGAAAATATTAGCAATGCCGATAAGGCTTTTGCAGTGTATGAACATCGTGGCGGGTTACATCAAAATATATTTATGGAGTGGATATTTTTAACGCCGAAAATGTGATTATGAATACTCCGATAAAAATTGCTTTAGACGGAACCTTATTCTCTGAGTGCTATATGCGTGGTGCGAACCGGGATGGGATGATGCGGTTAACAGAAGATATAACCGATCAACTTATTCTGAAAGATGATCTTGATATTAGTTTTGTAAATAGCCTGAGCATTGCAAAATATAACAGGTCACTTAAAAACTTTATCCAGGAGCATTATCCGGATCATTTAAAAAAGGTATTAACCAGGAACCCTTTATTCTTTACAGATATTGTAGCATACAAAGAGCATTTCCGAACCAGGCTTTCTTCCTTTTCTTTCAGTCCATATTACAAGGAGATAAACCAGTTCGATATTTTTCATTCATTTTATTATCCTTTTGCAAAAAGTATTTTGAAAAACAAAGTGAAAAGATCCATAACTTATTTGGACATTATTGCTTTGAAATTAAATGGCTATCCGGACTATCTTATAAATAGAACAAAGGAAATAGTGGATTGTATGGCCGGTAATTTTGCGATCTCAATTTCTGCATTCTCCAGACAAGATCTGTTAGCGTATGATAATAGGATTGATCCTGAAAAAGTATTCGTAGTGCCACTTGCAGCATCCTCACAATTGTTTTATCAAAATAAAAATAAAGAAGACTGGAAAGTTGTAAAAGAAAAGTACAATCTCCCTGATCATTATTTTTTATCAGTAACGGGTAATGATAAAAGAAAAAACATAGCGCATTTAATTAAAGCTTTTAATCAATTTATTCTCCAGGAGAAATCTCCTGATATTGATCTTGTGCTTACCGGAAATGGTGCACACAACAGGGCTATGCTGGAAGAATTAAACATCTCTAAAGAAGTACAAAAAAGAATTTTTATACCTGATAGATTTATTGATTCTCAGGATCTGGCTGTCTTGTATTCCAATGCGGTGAGCTTCTTTTTTATGTCGTATTATGAAGGCTTTGG
>JBDSIB010000174.1:0-16474 GCA_039918155.1 Ferruginibacter sp. | reverse complement strand
ATCCTCTTTTTCTCTATCAGGAAAATCTTCACGCTTTTCATCCAAAACATTTCCACCATCAATATCAGGAGTTGCTAAACGTCTTCCAAAAAAGTTATCCAACCCATATCTTCTGCGTATTACCTCTGCAAGAAAAATACCAAGAGTTACTCCAACAACCCACAGGATAATAGAGAGAAGTAAATTGGTAGATGAGTCAACATAATACCATAAGCCGACGACCCCTAAAATACCTGCAGGAACAATGAATATAGATAGCCACTGTATAGCATTTATAAAAAACATAAATACTTTCATGATAGAATAAATGATTTTGTTTAAAAATACACTGTTTAAATGTCTCTACTTTTTTCACAGTTGATTCGTGCAGGAATACCTATAGCGAATGATACTACTTTAAATGAATTAATGTTTTTTTAGACTATTATTTATAGCCCTAAGTCCTTTAATAGCTTCACTATCATTTGGAGAAATATCTAAACATTTATTGTAGAAGTACAAGGCAGAATCAAATTGTTTATTTCGCCTGTATATTACCCCTATGTTTAGGTAAGAGGAAGACTTTCCAATATAATTCTTTTCTATTGATTTCGTATAATCTGCGACGGCACCTTGGTCATCTCTTTGCAACATCATTTTACAAAAGCCACGTTTAAAATAGTATCCAGCTTTTGATGAATCAACAGCAATTAAACTATCAAATGCCTGTTTGCCTTCTAAAAACATATTCTCCTCATAATAATGATTCGCTTTTTTTGCCATACTTTCCTTATCGATAACAGTATTTTTTGTTTCTTGCGTGTCTTTACTTTCTTTAGTATTATCATCACAAGAAAGTATATTCACAAGCAATATCAAACAGACTATTTTTTTAAACATTAATGTAGTTTTTAATTACTCACAATTTCCTTTTGTGTTCCTTTGCCCTTGTAATATTACTAAAATTTAAGAACAGTTTCTCTCTGGACGATCTTCTATAAGGAAGCATCACAAATCCGACATCTATCGGATTATAAATTCCTTTTTTATAATAGTAAAAAGATCAATAATAATATTCATTGCAAATAAATTATTCTTAATTCGATCATCAGTATTTAATTTGCATCCCAAACCCATTCCTCTTTATTTCAATCAATCCAAATATGCGTTTCTATAGAATCTTATTTCTGCAGGCACTCTGCATTTTCTGTTCTTTTTCATCGTTCGCACAAAAAGTAACCGAACCAAAAACAACAGAAGAATGGGCACGGCCTTACCAGCCTTTCCGAATTGCTGGTAATTTATATTACGTCGGCACTTACGATCTGGCCTGTTACCTTATCACCACAAAAAAAGGAAATATCCTTATCAATACCGGGCTTGCAGCGTCTACCGCATTGATCAAAAAAAATATAGAAACACTGGGCTTTAAATTTTCTGATACAAAAATATTACTGACCACACAGGCGCATTATGATCATATGGGTGCGATGGCTGAAATAAAAAAATTAACCGGGGCCAAAATGATGGTAGATGCAAAAGATGCGGATGAATTGCTTTTCGGTGGTAGTACTAACTACGCTTTGGGTAAGTACGGTAGAAGTTTTCAACCGGTAAAGGCTGACAGGTTATTGCATGACAGTGATAAAATAGTTTTGGGAAATATGCAACTGGAAATGCTTCATCATCCGGGTCATACAAAGGGCTCCTGCAGTTATTTATTTACCGTAAAGGATGATAAAAGAAGTTACCGGGTATTGATCGCAAACTTACCATCAATCGTTGTGGATGAAAAATTTTCTGAAGTAAAAGGTTACCCGGAAATAGCGGCTGACTATGCTTACACATTAGCAGGTTTAAAAAAAGTATCATTTGATATCTGGTTAGCATCTCATGCCAGCCAGTTTAACCTGCATGAAAAACACAAGCCCGGAGATGCTTATGATCCGGCTGCTTTTTTTGACCGCAAAGGATATGATGAGGCATTGAGTGATCTGCAAAAAGATTATGAGAAGAAAATGGCGCAAGAGAAAAGCGGTACATCAAATTAAACTGGGCTAACAGATATTTTATTTTTGTATCCCTATTATAAGAACTCCCTTCCCCTCATTTTCGTCATAGTTGTATGCTGCCACATTTACATTATTAATAACCAGCATGTACTTTTTTTGTTTTGCATCTCCAGTGGTTGACTCTTCTTTTATCTCCGCTACACCTGTGCCCAACTTTAAAAAAGCAGGCAGGCCAATAAATGCATCTTTCACAATTGCTGCAATAGAAAATTCCGGGCTATCATCTTTATAGCGGGCCACATAAATGGTGCTGCCACCTGTTTCTACAATATTATCTTCAGTGGTAAGCATTGCGCCAAAAAGATCCGATGCCAGGGCTGCTTTCATTTCTTCCACATCTGTTATTGTACCGGCCAGGTTAGCGGTATAAAAAACGTTGTTATTACTACGGGAAACTTCATTACCCTTTATTCGCTTAAAGTCATCCGGCGCCTGCTGAATGATCTTCCACATCATTTGCTGCATTTTAGTTGTAGCAGAATCTTGCACCAAAATAACAGCATTGTCACCACTGTGGTTTTCAAAATCGCCGGCAAAGGATGGCTGTACAAAAAATAATAGCATGCTAAATAAAACAGATTGAATATTCATATAATGATTATTTATAAAAGTAAATGTAGGCTTTAAGATGAGCGGGCAATTACCCACTACAGGGTATTTATGGCAAATAGAAAATTACTGCGCCGGCACGCTGAATTAAGGTTACCGGTTTCTTTTACGTAATGTGAAAATTATTACTTTAATAACTATACAAAACTGTTTTTAGGTTAACTTTGCACTTGGTTTAACCCAACCCGGTATTTATTCTGCAGAAATACCTGGCCATCAACTTACTAATTAAGAATCATGAAAAAATCTCACATCATTATTTTAATCGGAATAGCTTGTCTCATTGGCGGATTGTTAGCCTATTCTGCTGATTTTTCTACTTATGATACTGTAAGTTCTGCCAGGCAAAAAGAAGGCAAATTTGTGCATCTGATTGCAAAGCTTGATAAATCAAAGCCGGTTGAATACGACCCTATCAAGAACCCGAACTATTTGACTTTTTATGCTGTGGATAGCCTGGGCGGACAAACGAAGGTTGTTTACCGCAACAGCAAGCCTGCCGATCTTGAAAAAAGTGAGCGTATAGTAATGAAAGGAAAAATGCAAAGCGATCATTTTGAATGCAGCGATATTTTGTTGAAATGCCCAAGCAAATACAAAGATGATAAAGAGCAACTGGAAAAAACAGTACAGGAACAACAGGCAACTACATCAACAAAATAATCTTTCTGCAAACCTAACTGTGTAATAATGAAATTTGAAGGTGAACATCTACTCCCGGGCCAATTGGGGCACTTCTTTGTCATACTATCCTTTGTAGCAGCATTAATTGCAACCATTTCTTTTTTTACGGCTTCACGCCAAAATGATCCATTACAAAAGCAGAGCTGGCTTAAGTTTGCCAGGATCGCTTTTTTTATACAGGTAGCAGGTGTGCTGATTGTTTTTGGTACTATTTTTTATATCTGCTCACATCATTTGTACGAGTACATGTATGCGTACAAGCATACGTCAAAAGAACTTGAATACAAATACCTGCTTGCCTGTATCTGGGAAGGCCAGGAAGGAAGTTTTTTACTCTGGACCATCTGGCAAAGTGTGATCGGCATCATTCTTATTTTTAAAAGTAAAGAATGGGAAGCGCCGGTGATGACCGTAATAAGTTTTGCCCAATTCTTTTTGCTGATGATGATACTGGGTATCTACATTTTTGATGTAAGAATAGGCAACAGCCCTTTTACATTTACCCGTAATGAAATTGCAGGACCGATATTTTCACAACCGAATTATTTAAGTTTTATTAAAGATGGTATTGGGCTAAATGTGCTGCTGCGTAATTACTGGATGGTGATACATCCGCCGGTTTTATTCCTTGGCTTTGCCAGTACTATTGTGCCATTTGCATATGCGTATGCCGGCATTCAAACCAAGCGCTTTGGCGATTGGGTAAAACCGCTTTTGCCCTGGGCATTAATGAGTGCCACAGTATTAGGTGTCGGCATTATGATGGGTGGGAAATGGGCTTACGAATCTTTAAACTTTGGTGGTTATTGGGCATGGGATCCTGTGGAGAATGCTTCACTTGTTCCGTGGCTTATTACTATTGCTGGCCTTCATACTATGGTGGTTTATAAAGCAACCGGCCATTCATTAAGGGCAAGTTATTTGTTTGCAATGCTGGGTTATATTTTCATTTTATATTCTACCTATTTAACCAGAACAGGCATTTTAGGAGATACATCTGTGCATGCATTTACAGAAGCAGGCAAAGCCATCAACTTAATGATATTGTTGTTCCTGTTGATATTTGCAATATCTGGCCTAAGCCTTTTGTTTTCCAATTATAAAAAAATACCCACTATCAATAAGGAAGAAAATACCAACTCCCGTGAGTTCTGGATGTTTATCGGGTCATTGGTAATTTTTCTCACAGCACTTTTTATAAGTGCAAAAACTTCTATACCTGTTTACAATAAAATTTTTAATACTAAAATTGCCCCACCGGAAGATGTAGAATTTTCTTACAATAAAATTGTAGTGTTGGTGGCGATTATAATTGGAATACTTACTGCCATTACGCAATACTTCAAATACAAGTCTACCGGCAAGGCATATGTGCTTAAGAATATTGTTTGGCCTACTATAATTGCGGCAGTAATTGCTTTGGTATTAGCGCTCGTTTATCCTTATACTTTCTGGAAACATGGCGCAGGCTTTTTAGGTGCGATTTACCTTGCATCTTTTGCATGTATCTATGCTGTGGTGGCAAATGCATTTTATATTTTTAAAGTGCTTAAGGGTAAACTTGTAAATGCCGGTGGTTCCGTAGCGCATGCTGGTTTTTCACTCATGATCGTCGGTATGTTAATTTCTGCAGGTAATAAAGAAGTTATCAGCAGCAGCCTTGTGAATGGAATAAATCTACCTGCGGGCAAAGACCCTATGACCAGGCAGACAGATGACCCAAGAGAAAATCTTACACTGATACGCCAGTTGCCAACAACAATGGGCGATTATAAAGTGACTTATCAAAAGGACTCTTCCGGGCATGAAAAAGGCCGTAAGTTTTACGAACTGAATTTTCAAAGAAAAGATCCTAAAACCAATAAAGTTATCGAATCATTTATGCTGCAACCCGATGTGTACATGATGAAGGATAATAATATGAGCAGTAATCCTGATACCAAAACATACCTTACAAAAGACGTGTTTACTTACATTACTTATGCATTGAATAAAAATGCAGATACTGACACCAGCACCTTTAAGATTAATGAGTTAAACGAGGGTGATACTACTTACTACAGTAATGGTATGATCATTTTAAATAAGGTTGAAAAAAATCCTGCGGAATCAAAATACAGTTACAATAAATCTGATATAGCGCTTAAGGCCGACATTACTGTGGTAAGTAAAGACAGTATGCGGTACAGGGCTGAGCCTTTGATATTAGTGGATAGTTTTGGCATTAACCATATAGATGATACCGTATTTGCCCAGAATCTTTATGTGCGTTTCAATGGTGTTACAGATAATCAAAAGATCAAGATCGGCGTAAAAGAATCTGATAAACTGATAGATTTTGTTACCGTAAAAGCCTACGTTTTCCCTTTTATAAATCTTGTTTGGCTTGGCCTTATTATTATGGCAATTGGCCTGGTAATGAGCATGATCAAAAGAGGTAATTTCTCAAAAATACAATCAGTATTTATACTTGTCTTCGTAATGGTAGCGTTATTCTATATGTTCCTGCTGGCCAACCAGTAAGAGGGTAAAAAAGTAAACCAATGCAACTTTAAGGTTACTTTATACATCTTACGGTATTAAACCATGATCTCTTTCGTTTAATTTTACGTTAATGAGTTTGTTGCAACATAGAAGACATTATATACTGATTGGCATCATTTGCTTGCTGTTTTTTATGCCTGCTGCTGTGTCTGCACAAACCAGTTTAAACGATACACTTTTACATGAAGCCATTATCTACAACGGCGATACCATAGAGGCTAAAACGCTTGACTACGTTTACTTATATGCCAAACTGAACGAAGCACAGATGAGTGCTTTGGCAAAATACAACCGCTTACGGAACGCCGTTTATGTTACTTACCCGTACGCAAGGCGTGCCGGTAGTATTATGAATGATATAAATGCAGTTCTATTGACAATTCCGAAAGAAGAAGACCGGAAAAAATATGTTAAGAGCCGTGAGTCTGATCTTAAAAAAGAATTTACAAATCCCCTTACCAATTTATCTATCTTCCAGGGTAAAGTTTTAATGAAGCTCATCAACCGGGAAACCGGCAACAACTGCTATGAGATCATAAAGGATTATCGGGGTGGGTTTACTGCACGCTTTTACCAGACTGTAGCCTTCTTCTTTGATAGTAATCTAAAGCAGCCTTACGATGCTAAAAATGAGGATGCAGTCATTGAAAAATTTGTAATGGAAGTACAGCGCATGTATGGCTATCGGGATATTGCCAAACCCAAGGCTATGTAGCTTTGGTTATCCACAGCAGTGGACAATACTTTAACACATTTCCGCCCGATTTACACTGAAAATTGGCTTTTTTAGCGTACTTTGCGCAAAATCAGAGTCTTTAAATATGAAGTTAGATGTATTGGCTTTTGGTGTACACCCGGATGATGTGGAATTGAGTTGTGCCGGTGTACTACTGGTAGAAAAAAATAACGGCAAAAAAACCGGAATTATAGATCTTACACAAGGAGAATTAGGAACAAGAGGGTCAGCAGAAATAAGATTAAAAGAGGCTACTGCGGCTGCAGCTATTTTAAAAGTTGATATACGAGAAAATCTTGGCCTTGCAGATGGTTTTTTTAAGAATGAAAAAGAAGATCAGCTTAAAGTTATAGCATCTATAAGAAAGTACCAGCCCGAAATTATTTTTTGCAATGCGCCCGCCGACAGGCATCCGGATCATGGCAGAAGTGCAAGGCTTGTATCTGACGCAGCTTTTTTAGCCGGGCTGGTAAAAATTGAAACAACAGACGAAGGAAAAATGCAGTTACCCTGGAAGCCGAAATACGTATTTCAGTACATCCAGGATAGATTTATAGAACCGGATTTTGTAATGGATATTACAGCTGTTTTTGAAACAAAACTGGAAGCAGTAAAAGCTTACGGTACACAGTTTCACAATCCGGAAGATACAGATGGTCCGCAGACATACATTTCGACACCCGACTTTTTAGACAGTATTATTTACCGTTCTAAAATGCTTGGAAAAATGATCGGGGTAAAATATGCGGAAGGATTTATTTCTGAAAAAATGATTGGCTTTAAATCAACAGATGCCTTCATTCAAAACATTACTTAAAAAAAATAAAATATGAGCGCCACAGCATCAGTAACTCCAAAATTCAGGAACATGGCTGGTTCCACCTTTCACCAGGAGTTGAAGAAAAGGGTGAACAATTATTTCACAGAAAATAATAAAGCCAGTACGGGTAATTTTTCGCTTTATTTCAAAGCGGTTTTATTCTGGACGCTTTATGTTGCATTGTATGTGCATGTGGTGTTTTTTACTCCAACAGCATGGGTTGGTATTTTAGAATGCCTTGTAATGGGCGGACTTACTGCCGCAATTGGTTTTAATGTAATGCATGATGGTGGTCATGGAAGTTTCAGTGGTAATAAATTCTGGAATAAAATAGCAGCATTCTCGGTGAATGGTCTTGGTGCAAGTGCTATCATGTGGAACAACAAGCATAATATCATCCACCATACTTACACTAATATTGATGGTGTAGATGATGATATTGAAATCAAGCCAATGCTTCGCATGTGCCCTACACAAAAAAAGTACATGATCCATCGTTTTCAGCATATCTATGTTTGGTTCCTCTATACAATGCTGTTGATCATCTGGGTATTTGCAACTGATTATACAAAATATTTTAAAAAGAAAGTAGGTTCTGTTCCCATCAAAAAAATGAGCAAGTTTGATCATTTTGCTTTCTGGACAGCTAAGATCGGATACTATATTATGATGATTGCTTTACCGATATACATGGTAGGTTTTGTCGGTTGGTTAGTAGGTTTCCTTGTGCTTGCAATGTTTGCAGGTTTGGTTTTAAGTGTGGTGTTCCAGTTAGCACACACGGTAGAAGAAACGGCTTTTCCTACAACAATGGAAAACAGCAACAATATCGAAAACGAATGGGCTATACACCAGATTGAAACGACAGCCAACTTTGCTACAAAAAACAAACTGATCTCCTGGTTGGTTGGTGGTCTTAATTTTCAGATAGAGCATCATCTTTTTCCAAAGATCTCGCATGTGCATTATCCTGCTATCAGCAAAATAATTAAGACTACCTGCGAAGAATTTAATGTAAAATACATTGAGTATAAAAAAATGCGTCATGCAGTTATTTCACATGCAATGCATTTAAAGCGTATGGGTGCTGCATAGTTTCGTTTATATACAGCTCAACAAAATATTTCCATAGCGGCATTTATAGTGCTGCTTTTTTTTATTTATTATAAGCTACTCTCCTTCAAATTATAACGTTTATAATTTAAAAGAACCCCATTAGAGTTCCCTCTCCTTTTGGAGAGAGCCTGTCCCGAAAATAGGGAGGTTGGTGTGAGGCACTCCCTTTAGGCTGAGGAAACAAAATAGCCTAAATTTGCACCTCAAATAATAATATGAGCGAAGAAAAAAGCCTGAATTTTATTGAAGAAATAATTGAAGAAGGAATTGAATCGGGCAAATATCAAACTATAGTAACCCGTTTTCCTCCTGAACCAAATGGCTACCTGCACATGGGGCATGCTACTGCAATTTGCCTCAATTTTGGACTTACAAAAAAATACCCGGGTTATACCAACCTGCGCTTTGATGATACTAACCCGGTAACAGAAGACACAGAATATGTAGAAAGTATAAAAGAAGATATCAAATGGCTCGGCTTTGAGTGGAAGAATGAGTTGTACGCTTCTGATTATTTTGATGAATTATATCAATACGCTGTAACACTTATTAATAAAGGGCTGGCGTATGTAGATGATCTTACTTCTGAAGAAATTGCCACTTTAAAAGGGACACCTACAGAACCAGGAAAAGATAGTCCCTACCGTAACCGCACTTTGGGAGAAAACCGGGAGCTGTTTGAAAAAATGAAGAATGGAGAATTTGCTGATGGCAGTAAAACGCTGAGAGCAAAAATAGATATGACGCATACCAACATGCTCATGCGTGACCCATTGATATACCGCATCAAGCATGCACATCATCACCGCACCGGAGATACCTGGTGTATATACCCGATGTACGATTTTGCCCATGGCCAAAGTGATTCTATTGAACATATCACCCACTCTATTTGTACACTGGAGTTTATTCCGCATAGAGAATTATACGATTGGTTTATAGAAAAACTGGAGATCTATCCATCACATCAATACGAATTTGCCCGCCGCAATCTCAGCTACACGGTAATGAGTAAACGCAAGTTACTTCAACTGGTAAATGAGCATCATGTGAACGGTTGGGATGATCCCCGTATGCCTACCATCAGTGGTATGAGGCGGCGTGGTTTTACTGCTGCAAGTATCCGCAAATTCTGCGATACCATTGGCATTGCAAAAAGAGATAACGTCACAGATTTCAGCCTGCTGGAATTCTGCCTGCGGGAAGATCTGAACAGTACAGCTTTACGTGCAATGGCCGTACTTGATCCGATAAAATTAGTGATCACCAACTATGAGGAGAATGGTACTGAAGAATTGGTAAGTGAAAATGGTCCTGATGAAGCATATGGCACAAGAATAATACCCTTCGGCAAAGAACTTTGGATAGAGAGAGAAGATTTTATGGAAGTGCCGGTTAAAAAATGGTTTCGTCTTACTGCGGGTGCAAGTGTACGCCTTAAAAGTGCCTACATTGTTACCTGTACCGGTTTTGATAAAGATGCGGACGGAAACGTAACAACTGTCTACTGCACTTACCATCCGGAAAGTAAAAGTGGCGGCGATAATAGCGGCCTTACTGTAAAAGGTACTATTCACTGGGTTTCGGCAGCACATGCAGCTACTTCAGAAGTGCGTATTTACGACCGGCTTTTTAAAGTGGAGAATCCATCAAACGAAGAGGGCGATTTTAAAGATTACATAAATCCTGATTCATTAAAGATCATTACAGCTTATATAGAACCATCGCTAAAAACTGCGTCTGTTGATAAGCGTTATCAATTCTTACGCAAGGGGTATTTTTGTCTTGATAAAGATTCTACGCCGGAAAAGTTAGTGTTTAACCGCACTGTAACTTTAAAAGATACCTGGACAGGCCATGCAAAAAAATAAATAATGACTATCCCCTATTGGAAAATCTCTTTTTTTGCAATCAATCTTGTTATTCAGCAATGTTTAATTTTAAATTGCCCGACGGCTTTAGCCTCGGGAAGAGTATTATCTGGTATAAGGCTTTAGCCAAATAGTTTAATTTCTTGACTTATTCATTTGGCTAAAGCCTGTAAAAGACATCAAAATACCGGAGGCTAAAGCCATCCGGCAATTGAATTATATAATTTCCAAATAGCGGATAGTCATTAAATAAATTATTCCGGGATTTCTTTTTTATCAATATTAGGGAAAATAGAAGAAGCTAAGATTATGAATGGCAGAATAGCTATGAGATGAATGGCAGGATATTTTACAAGTTCGTTTTCAAATAAAGCGCTGGTAAAAATGATGTAAGTACGAATGCCGTATGCAACCAATACTGCTGCTACAAAAAGGTTCAATCTTTTTGCCCATATTTTTTTGATCAGCATCCCCAGCAGAATAATTATTGTAAAAAAACTAATAGCATATCCTGATTTACCATAATAATTTCCGGTAGGGAACCTGGAAACATTAAAACCATTAAATGTTTCATTAATATTATTATAATGCACCCAGGGCATAAAACAGGCAATCAACAATAAAATACAGGCTGCAATGCCGACGATGTGAAAGACTCTGTTCAACATACAAATAAGAATAAAAAAGCCCCGGCAAAATAACGGGGCGATGTTTTTTGAGGTCCCGACCAGATTCGAACTGGTGTAGAAGCTTTTGCAGAGCTTTGCCTAGCCACTCGGCCACAGGACCTTTTATCACTAAAAATCAACCTTGAAATAAGGTTGATTTTTAGTGTTGCAAAAATAGGGTATTTTTAACCATAATTTCAAAAACAGCAGGGCTGGTTTTATTTAATTTAAAAAATAAGAAATGAATAGTATAGAAGCATCAGAATTAATAATCAATGACCGTGGTGCAATTTACCACGTAAACTGCAGGCCGGAAGAAATTGCGGATACAATTATTACGGTGGGCGATCCTGACCGGGTAAAGGAAGTAAGTAAACATTTTGATAGTATTGAGTTTAAAAATAATCATCGTGAATTTGTAACTCATACCGGTTTTATCGGTAAAAAAAGATTGTCTGTTACCAGCACCGGCATTGGTCCGGATAATATTGATATTGTGCTGAACGAACTGGATGCATTGGTAAATATAGATTTTGAAACAAGAACGATAAAGCAAAATCTTACTGCTTTAACGATTATTCGTGTTGGAACTTCCGGCTCACTTCAAAAAGAGATTCCGGTAGATAGTTTTGTCGCAAGTACGCATGGCCTTGGCCTTGATAATCTTTTAAACTTTTACATTCACGATAGCAACGAAGAGGAAAAACAAATATTGCAGGCTTTTGATACACATACACAATTGCACCAGGGCATTTCTTCGCCATACGTCACCGGGGCAAGCGTTGGGATTTTGAAAAACTTCGTGGGCGGTTTTCACCAGGGAATTACTGTTACCTGCCCGGGCTTTTACGGGCCGCAAGGGCGTGTATTGCGAATGGGCCTTACACATCCACAATTAATAGACAGGCTAACGACTTTTAATTTTGGCAATCACCGCATTAGTAATTTCGAAATGGAAACTTCTGCTATTTATGGTATGGGAAAAATATTAGGGCATCATTGTTTATCATTGAGTGCAATTGTAGCAAACCGCATTTCAAAAGAATTCAGTAAAGATGGTGCTGCTGCAGTAGAAAATTTAATAGTAAAAACTTTAGAAACAATTTCTTCAAATTTATAATGACACATACTTTTTACAAATTCCAGGGAACAGGAAACGACTTCGTAATTTTTGACAACAGGGATGGCGCTTTAAATAATCTAACCAATAAACAGGTCAAACATCTTTGTGATCGCAGGTTTGGCATTGGTGCCGATGGGCTCATGTTGCTTAGCGAAAAAGAAGGCTATGATTTCGAAATGATCTACTATAATTCTGATGGCAATCCGAGTACGATGTGTGGCAATGGCGGCCGCTGCCTGGTGAAATTTGCTTCATTGATGGGTATTCATAAATATACGTACAGGTTTGTAGCAGTGGATGGGCCACATGAAGCTGACATTGATAATACAGGAATGATAAGGCTTAAAATGAAAAATGTGGATGAGATTGATGAGCATACATCCTACGCAGTATTAAATACCGGCTCTCCGCATTATGTAAAATTTGTTTCTGACATTCACAATATTGATGTTGTAGAAACGGGAAGGGATATACGCAATAGTAAACCTTATGCAGCCGAAGGTATTAATGTAAATTTTTTAGAAAATACAGGTGAAGATTCTATTTATGTGCGTACGTATGAACGTGGTGTAGAAGATGAAACTTATAGTTGTGGCACCGGCGTTACAGCTGCATCCTTAGTTAGTGCTCATAATCAGAGGGGCTTTAACCGCATTGAAGTGCAAACTCCCGGTGGCAATTTAAGTGTAGAATACACAAAGCTGGATGAAACCCATTTTGAAAATATATGGCTCTGCGGACCGGCGGTAATGTCATTTAAAGGAGAAGTAGAAATTAAATAATTGTATGTTCAATATTCGTGTGTACGGTATTTTTATTAATGAAAAAAAGCAGGTACTTGTAAGTGATGAATTTATTCGTGGCAAATACATTACTAAATTCTGCGGCGGAGGTTTAGAGTTGGGCGAAGGAACAATTGATTGCCTGAAAAGAGAATTTATGGAAGAGATGAATCTTCCGGTTGAAATAATTGCCCATTTATATACCACGGATTTTTACCAGCAAAGTGCTTTTAATCCTGCAGACCAGATCATCTCTATTTATTATACGGTAAAGGCGTTGGATGCTATAAAAGTTCCACTACGTAATACTGCTTTTGAGTTTGATGAAGAACAAATGAAAGTATATAATGCCAGCGGCGAAACGGAAACTTTTAGATTCATTGATTGGGAGGATTTTAATGAAGCATCTGTTACATTACCGATTGACAAAGTAGTGGCTGGGTTAATAAAGAAAAATTTATAATTTTTTAAATGAATAATTTTTTAGAGCAGGAAACCATTTTAGAAAATGATATTGCCAGGCTGGAACCCCTGCAGGAAAAGCACTTCGAGCCATTATGGAAAGAAGCAATGCACGAAGAACTGTGGCTTCTTACTACAGTCACAGTGAAAACAAAAGAAGATTTTAGAAAATATTTTGATGCAGCAATTGCAGATAAGAAAAATTATCTCTCCTACCCTTTTGCAATTTTTGATAAACGAAAAAATTGTTATGCCGGATGTACAAGGTTTGGAAATATTGTATTGGAACATAAAAGATTGGAGATCGGCTGGACCTGGTATGGCCCTACTTTTCAGCGTACAGGTTTAAATCGTAATTGTAAATATTTATTACTTAGATGGGGATTTGAAAAACTCGGATTGAACCGTATAGAATTAAAAACAAGTTTGCTCAACCTACGATCACAAAAAGCCATGGAGCAAATTGGTGCATTGAAAGAAGGCATATTCAGAAACCATATTATAAATCCGGATGGAACATTAAGGGATTCCGTTTTTTACAGTATTATAAAACAGGACTGGCCTGATATAAAAGAAAGGGTTTTTAAGGATTATTGTTAAGTATTTAGATACAAAAGATCTACTTTAAGCCTGTATTTTTTCACAGGCTTTTTCTAAAAATTCAATTCAAAAAAATTCTATCAGCCATAAGCCGGATTCTGTTCCCGGCAAGCCGGGAGGCTATCATTTATCTGGCTGCAACATTACTGTTACAATCTTGCTGCCCACCCTTCCGGTTATTGCTGAATAAATTCAGAAATAATAAACGAGCCATTTATTCCTTCTTGCGAAGGCACCGGATATACATGGCATTACAGCACACAAGGTTTACCCGCAATTATTGTTACCAATATCTGCCGTGAGCTCTTACCTCACGTTTTCACCTTTGTCCCGGAAAACCAGGATAGTTATTTTCTGTGGCACTGTCTCTCCCCGATCGAAATCAAGGGCCGGCTGTTAACCGGTGTGTTGCTCTTTGCTGTCCGGACTTTCCTTTCCGCATTACTACGGAACGATAGCCGGCTGATAGAAATACAAAATTAGCTTTATTATTTTTATGATGAACTAAATGGGATGAACATATCAAAACGGCGGTTATCCTTTCGTTTTTTGTATCTTTATTCGATCGGGGAATCCTTCCTTTTTAAAACGATATTCACAAATTTTACAGCCTTTATTTAATGAAAATAGAATCAGCTATTACGGATCTAAGTTTTTTATCAGGCGGTGGTGAAATGGGGAGTTTAATGCGTGCTAAAAGCTGGGAGTTGACTTCAGTAGGTGATCCTTCTACCTGGCCTGTAAGTCTTCGCATTATGCTGGGTGTGGCGCTTAATTCAAAATTTCCAATGTTTATTTTTTGGGGTAAAGACCATGTTTGTTTTTACAACGATGCTTACCGGCCCAGCCTTGGTGACAATGGTAAACATCCGGAAATACTCGGACAAAAAGCAGAAGACTACTGGACTGAAATATGGCATATAATAAAACCATTGATAGACCAGGTATTGGGTGGTGGTGAATCTACCTGGAGTGAAGATCAATTAATTCCAATTTATAGAAATGGCCACATAGAAGATGTATACTGGACCTTCAGTTACAGCCCTATATTAAATGAATCAGGTAAACCAGAAGGCGTATTGGTAACCTGCTCAGAAACTACGGCAAAGGTTAAGAAGGTAGAAGAACTAAAATTGGCCCGGAACGAATTTAGAAGTAGCGTATTACAGGCACCGGTAGGCATGGCTGTGTTTAAAGGTAAGGAACTGATTGCAGAAATGGCAAACTCCAGTTACCTGGAAATTATTCAAAAGGAAGAAAAGAATTTTATAGGCAAACCCTTGTTTGAAAGTTTACCAGAAGTTAGAGAAAATCTTGCACCATTAATGGAGCATGTTTTGACAACCGGAACTCCATTTAAAGGGAATGAATACGAGGTACCTTTAACACGTTTTGGCAAAACAGAACTTGCATATTTCAATTTTGTATATCAGCCTATGTTTAATCCCGAAGGCTTGGCAGATGCAGTTATGGTAGTAGCAGTAGATGTAACAGAACTTACACTATTTAAAAAAGCGACCATAGATGCAAAAGAAAAGCTTGAAGTTATTTTAAATGCATCTGCAGTTGGAACCTGGGAGTGGATATTACAAACCAATGAAATAAATTATTCAGAAAGATTCCTGGAAATTTTTGGATTTGATCCACACCTGGAACAACAGCATAATCATAAAGATTTCCAAAAACTGATCCATCCTGATTATTTAGAAACGAGAGCAGCAGCGTTAGAAGAATCTTTTAAAACCGGCATTTATAAATACGAGGCAAGACTTGAATGGGCAGATAAAAGCAGTCACTGGATGGAAGTATTAGGTAAAGTTTTTTTCGATGATGAACAAAATCCTGTAAAATTATTAGGTACTATAAGAGACATTACGGAAGAAAAAATAGCTAAACAGCAATTGGAAGAAAGTGAAAGAAGGCTTCGGATTGCTGCACTTTCCGGTCAGTTAGGCACCTGGCACTTTGATCCTATTACTAAGGTGGCAAAATGGGATAATGTTATACGTAAATTATTTGCTGTAGATGCTGACATTGAAATAACACTTGATCTGTTTTTGGAAAAAATTCATCCTGACGACAAAGACGTCACCCTTCAGAAAATGATGAGTGTATTAGATCCTTTAAAAGAAGATAATTATGATGCTGAATATCGAATTATAGTTTCTCCGGAAAATAAAATACGGTGGATACATGCGAAGGGAAAAGCATTTTTTAATAAAAATAATGAAGCCTATCTGCTGGCAGGTACGGTATTGGATATTACTGAGAAAAGACTTGCTTTAAATGAACTGGAAGAAAATGAAGAGCGATTCCGCACACTTTCCAATGCAATGCCGCAATTTGTGTGGACAAGTGACGCAGATGGAGCTCTTAATTATTTTAATGAAGCAGTATACGAATATTCG
>JBDSIB010000173.1:0-12729 GCA_039918155.1 Ferruginibacter sp. | reverse complement strand
CCTTTCTGGTTTATCTTATCCAGTATTTCATCTACCCGTTGTTGCGTAACATTGGATGTCTTACTGTAAGGTTCCCGGTTGCCGGTGTTGTAAAAAAACTTCTCCCGGGTAGCGGTGCTGTACCCTTTTTTATTGGGGTTAAAAACATTGATCAGCCAAAAATAAAAGCGGTTCATCCATACACTTCCATCTTTGCCACGTCTTAATAAAATAATAAATAGAAATCCCGCCAGGGCTCCGCCTAAATGTGCAATACTGTATGCTGCACCCATTCCGGCTACTCCTGCAATATCAACAAAAAGATAAATAGCGGTAAGTATCCAGATGGAGATCCCTCCACGGATCATTGTAAAAAATTTATAGTTGGGCGAAAGTGTTGTTGTTGCTACTGCAACTGCAACAGTAGACGCATTTGCTCCCAATAAATAAGAATTGGTAACGGCAGGCCGCAACATAGGAAAGGAATAATTTGCAATGATAAAAAATACAGCTCCGAGTAACCCGCCATAAATATAAATAGGGATCAATTTATCATTGCCGGCCATCTGCTGCAATAAAAAACCGAAAGCCCAAAGCCAGATCATATTACTCAATAACCGGAAAACATTATCGCCGCTATCGCTGAACATAAAAGTTAAAACAGTCCATGGCCGCTCACTAAGTTTTGTAAGACTTGCAGGCAACGCAAACCATTGTAATACCTGAACGTTAAAAGTCTGCATCCCCTGCTCGTATACTAAAAAAGCCACTTGTGTCACCAGTAAAATAAGGAAGAAAATTATGTTCAGGGCAAACAGGTTTACCAATGCATTGCTGTCATCGCCAAAAGAGATCTTAAACCTGCTTCTTTTTAAATTTCGGAATTCCTGGTATCTGTCAGACTCGCCCATAACTTTTAAAATGAGTATAAAATTACTGTACAAATATGTAAAATGATGTTACTATTAATAGAATTTTTTTCGGTTCCTGTTCCAGATGATAACCAATAAAAAACCAATAAGCGCTCCCCCAAGATGGGCAAAATGCCCGATATTATCTCCCGCTATATGATAAAACCCACCAAACACATCAATCAGCATAAAGAACGGGATCACATATTTTGCTTTTATAGGTATTGGGATGAACATAATATATAATTCAGTATTGGGGAAAAGATAAACAAAAGCCGCTTCCAACCCCATTATAGCCCCTGATGCGCCAAGGGCAGAATATTGCTGCTTAAACGATTCTACCAGGTCTTTTGAATATCCGCCATACTGCAACGCTTCAGAGCTTTTTGCAAATTGCTCTGCCGAAAAGGGTATAGTTAAAAATAAAATGATAGATGCGCCAATGCCGCAAGCCAGGTAAAAAATTAAAAACCTTTTTGAACCCCAGAATCTTTCTAAAAAAGTACCAAACGTCCACAAGCAAAACATATTAAAAAGTATATGTGCAAATGATTCCGGCGAGTGAAGAAAAATATTGGTAATGATCTGGTGCGGATAAAACAGCGGCGATGTGTAATAATGTAAAGCGCCCCATTGGGTTAAGTTAAATGGTTTTATCATCAACTGTGCAGCATACATTAATGCATTAATAATGATAAGATTAAAAACAACCGGGCTCTGTTTCTGAATTGAATTTCCTGAACTGAAATATGACATGGAAGTGAATAAGATTAAATAGTTATACGTTTTATTTTAACTGCAGCAAAGCTACACTTTCTATATGGTGCGTATGCGGAAACATATCTACCGGCTGCACTTTAACAACATTATATTTTTCGAAAAGTAAGGCAATATCCCTCGCCTGTGTGGCTGTGTTGCAACTTACATATACAATTTTGGGTGCAGCAATATCCAGTAATTTATTTATGAGTTTTTCGTGCATGCCTGCCCGTGGCGGATCTGTAATAACAACATCCGGCCGGCCGTGTATTTCAAAAAAAGCATCATCGCATATTTTTATCACATCCCCTGCAAAAAACTGTGCATGCTCAATTTTATTTAATGCTGCATTCTTTTTTGCATCTTCTACAGCTGCATCTATCAACTCTACTCCAATTACTTTTTTGGCAAGCTTGCTTACAAAAATGCCGATGCTACCTGTACCGCAATAAAGATCATATACCGTTTCAGTACCTGTTAATCCTGCAAAATCACGGGCAATACCGTATAGTTTTTCTGCCTGTTTTGTATTTGTCTGAAAAAAAGATTTTGGCCCTATCATAAATCTAAAATCATCCAGCGTTTCAGTTACATAGCCGTTGCCGGAATATATAACCGGTTCCAGATCATAAATGCTATCATTCCATTTTGGATTGATGGTATATAAAAGTGTAGTGATGGATGGCACTTTTTCGAGTATAAAATTCAACAGTTTTTCCCTGTCATCTTTTTCTTCATAATTAAGGCACACATTCACCATCAGCTCACCGGTGTTGCAATAGCGGATAATAATATTCCGGAGCCAGCCTGTATGCTCCCGTATATCGTAGTAGGAAAAATTATTTTCTTTTGCAAAATCTCTTACATTATTCCTGATAAGATTATTCACATCATCCATCAGGTGACATTCAAAAATATCGATGGTCTTATCAAAAATGCGTGGCGCATGAAAGCCAAGCGCATCCTGCTGTGGCACTATACCTTCGCTATTTATTTCGCCGGGTAGTAAAAATCTTTTGTTACTAAATGTAAACTCAAGCTTGTTGCGGTATTGCACCGTTACATCAGCTCCGGCTATTGGCAAAATTTCAAAGTCATCTCCTAATTTACCAATGCGTTTTAAATTCTGCGTAGCTTCCTGCTGTTTGTACTGCAGCTGTTTTTCGTAAGGCAGCATTTGCCATTTACAACCGCCACATACACCAAAGTGCCGGCAAAACGGAAGTACTCTTTCTTTAGAAAGTTCATTTATTTTCAACACTCTTCCCAGTGCCCAGTCTTTTTTATTTTTTGTAAGAAGAATGTCGACTGTATCGCCGGGCACAGCTCCTTCAATAAAGATCACTTTACCTTCTATCTTTGCCAGCGCTTTACCTTCGGCAGCATAATCTGTAACCAGTATATTTTCGAGTATAACTCTTTTATTTTTTTTTCCCACGCTGCAAAATTAATTATTTAATATTAGTGAAGGGTGTTTGTTAACAGTATGCAATTTTTAACGGCACCAGGCAGGGTAAAATACCCATAAACGGGCTATTTTAAATACATTTGCTCAGTTTTAAAAAGCATGAGAAAAATTATTATTGCAGCATTGATGCTGTTTTTATTTACAGATGTTTGCAGTGCCCAGGGCTACCAGGTAAGTGTACAAAGCAATTACAGAAGTGGTATTGCATATTTTACTTACCATAACGGTAATGATAATTTCAGTATACAGGATTCGGGTGCAGTGAGCAATAAAGGCCTGGTAATTTTTAGAGGCTCCCAAAAATTAGTGCCCGGCATTTATGCCATTGTTTTCCCCGGCAAAAAATTTTCGGCTGATTTTTTAATTGATAAAGAACAAAAGATCTCCATTGTTGCAGACACACTGAACCTTGCAGCTATGGCTGTAACTGGCTCAAAGGAAAATATACTGTTTGAGCAATACCAAAAATTTGTAAATGCAAAAGGAAAATTATTAACGCAGGAAAAAGAGTCATATGCTAAATCTACTACCGCAGCAGATTCTACAAAGCATGAAGCCGCATACAACAAATACAATACTGAATTGAATAATTACCGTGCCGGGATCATAAAAAATCAGCCTGCATCCATGATGGCAACCTTACTGAATGCAATAAAGGAATCTCCTTATCCAACAAAAATTCCGGTAACCAGGCAGGATTCCCTGGACAATTATAATTTTTATAAAGCGCACTATTGGGATGGCGTAACGTTTATGGATGAACGCATTATCCGTACGCCATTCTTTTTGCCAAAGCTGGAGAATTATTACCGAAATGTAATACCGCAGGCTGCCGACACTATTATAAAAGACATTGATTACAAATTGTTATTGGCCAGAACAGCGCCTGAAATGTATAAGTTTCTGCTGAACTGGTATACGGATGAATATATAAATCCTAAATACATGGGGCAGGATGCGGTGTTTGTGCATCTTTTCGAGAATTATCACAGTAAAGGCCTTACCAACTGGCTCAATCAAAAGCAATTAGATCTCATTACCCGTAGGGCATACATGCAAATGTCAAATCTTATCGGGGAAAAAGCTGCTAATCTTGAAATGCTGAACACGGCAGATAAACCAACCTCATTGTATAATTTAGATGCAGAGTACACTGTTTTAGTCTTTTGGGATCCCACCTGTGGCCATTGTAAAATAGAACTGCCCAAAATTGATTCTGTTTATAATGCCAGCTGGAAAAAAAATAATGTAAAAATATTTGCTGTGCTTACAGAAGATCAAAAGCCGGAATGGCTTAAATATATACATGAACACAATCTTGAAGATTGGATAAACGTTTATCAAACGAAAGAAATGGAAGCTGCTGAAACAGCCGCACAAAAACCCGGTTTCAGGCAGTTATTTGATGTAACGATGACGCCGACACTGTTCTTACTTGATAAAGAGAAAAGGATCATTGTAAAAAAACTAAACTGGGAGCAACTGAATGACTTTTTGCAATTAAAACTAAGTGCTCCAAAAAATTAAAAAAAGAATAAAAAATTCGAGATGAAAAAAGGATTTCTTTTAGGTTCAGTGTTATTGGTAACTGCTGCGGTTTCTGCACAAACATTAATTACATATGGCAATAATACCATCAGCAAGCAGGAGTTTTTACGGGCTTATAATAAAAATAAACCCAGCAATGATGATAAAGAAAAATCTATAAGAGATTACGTAGATCTATATAGCAATTTTAAACTGAAAGTAAAAGCGGCAAGCGAATTACGAATCGACACCCTTCAGCAAATAAAATATGATGTAGAAAATTTCCGTAACCAGATAATGGAAAATTACCTGAGTGATAATGCCGGCATGAAAAAACTGGAAGACGAGGCATTTGAAAGAAGCCAGAAAGATATTCATGTACAACATTTCTTTTATCCTGTGGTTGCCAATGCCATTCCTTTTGATACTTTAAAAGCTTTTAATGCCATTAATGAGATTTATAAAAGCTTAAGATCAGGTAAAAATAATTATGCAGAAATAGTTGCACCCTTACCTCCGGCCCGTCAAAATGATATTGGCTTTATCACCGTGTTTTCTTTACCATACGAATATGAAAATATTATTTACAACACGAGAGTGCAGGAAGTAAGCAAGCCTTATCGCTCAAAAAACGGCTGGCATATTTTTAAAGTTTTAGAAGAAAGACCCGCAACCGGTAAATGGAAAGTAGCCCAGGTTTTATTTTCTTTTCCACCGGAGTCAGATGCTTCTGCCAAAGCTGAAATAAAAAGCAAAGCAGATTCAGTATATGCATTAATACAAAAAGGAATGCCTTTTGGCGAAGCAGCAAAAACATACAGCAATGATAAACTGACTTACCTAACAGATGGAGAAATGCCCGAGTTTGGTGCCGGTAAATTTTCGTCTGATTTTGAGAATCATATTTTTGAGTTGAAGAAAGATGGAGATGTAAGCAAACCATTTGAAACATCTTTTGGCTATCATATTGTAAAACGCCTTGGCTTTGTGCCAACGCCCAAAAGCATGGCAGACGAGGCTTACAGGCTGGAGCTTAAACAAAAAATATTACAGGACAGCCGCATCAATACCGAGAGAGATAAATTTGCAAAAGAGATCGTAGAGAAAACAGGATTTAAAAAAGCATCTTCTATTTCTGAGAATGACTTGTTTCGCTATGCGGATACACTAATGAAAAACCCAACAGAAGAACAGACAGAAAACTTACCTATCAGTAAAAAAACAATTGCAACTTTCACTCATGGTTCTGTAAAAGGAAGTGATTGGTTGAAGTTTGTAAGAGAGTATAAAGCAAATTACGAGCAATATAAAGGCGAAACAAATAAGCAGCTTTGGGACAAATTCATAACTGTTAATGCTGTTGATTATTATAAAACAAATCTTGAATCTTATAGCAGTGATTTTAAAAATCAAATGGAGGAGTTTAGTGAAGGAAATATGCTTTTTGAGATAATGGAACGTAATGTGTGGAATAAAGCCATCAGCGATACTACAGGGCTTATAAAATATTATAATAGTAATAAAGAAAAATATAAGTGGGCTGCAAGCGCCGATGTAATTGTATTTAACTGTAGTTCTAAAAAAGTAGCGGAAGATGCAATAGAAAATTTAAAAAGCGGTAAAGACTGGAAGACAATTGCAACAGAAAGCAATGCGGCAATACAGGCAGACAGCGGCCGGTACGAACTTGCCCAGATTGTCGGAAATTCTTCCGCCAGCGTTCCGCAGGGAAATTCTTTTTCTACCATTTCAACAAATGCAGACAATTCAGCAGTTTTTGTAAAATATTTAGAAGTATATGCTGCCGGCGAGCAAAGAAATTTTAATGATGCAAAAGGGCTTGTTATTAATGATTATCAAAATGTATTAGAACAAAATTGGCTTCGCCAATTAAAGGTAAAGTACCCTTTAAAAGTAAATGAAGTAGTATTAAAGCAATTGATTAAACAATAATTAATAAGATGTTTTTTTTAAGCCTGTCAATTCTGTTGGCAGGCTTTTTGTTTTGTTAGCAATGCAAATCAAAAAATGCTAACCAGTGAATGGTATGCAGCGAAATTCATCTTTTAAAACAAAAAATTAACCACAATGAAAAAATTACTGACAGCTCTCGTACTTATGAGCTTTTTTACGGCTGCGCATGCGCAAAAATTTTATGTTCAGGGCGGGCTTAATTTAGCCAATATCTCCAACACTAACAGTGGCGGAACATCTGATAATAATATTTTACCAACTTTTAATGCTGGTGCAATGATAACTTTCGGTATTTCTCCTGTTTTTGATCTGGCTACAGGCTTACTGTTTACCGGTAAAGGTGCAAAAGCTGATACATATGCAAATGCAAATGACCACTCTGATAACTATGTTAAGGCTAAATTCAATCCCTATTATATTGAATTGCCTTTAAATGCTCAGGTTAAGTTTCCTCTGTCAGGTAAAAAATCAAGCATATTTATAAGTGCGGGTCCTTACATAGCAATGGGTGTTGCGGGAAAGATAAAAACTGAAACCAGCTTTTTAGGCGCTGTTACAAGCAGCAGTCAGGATATAAAATTTAATAACGATAATCCTACACAATCAGGTCAGCAAGGTGCAGCTTTAGATCGTATAAAGCGTTTTGACTATGGTGCTAACTTTGGTGCCGGAATTGACTTTGGACATTTTATTTTAAAAGCGGGATATGGCCTTGGTCTTGCTAAAATAAATTCTACCCAAACAAATAACAGCGCAAACGATAAAAATAAATATCGCACATTAAGTTTTTCTGTCGGAATTCCATTGGGGAATTAAAATAGTTCATTGAGCAAAATTTGAACAGCATGAAAAAAGCCCTCAAAAAATTTGAGGGCTTTTTTTATAATTTTCTTACAACATCTGCTACCAGGTTTGGCCGGCCCAGTGTGTAATAATGCAGTACCGGCACGCCGGATTTTTTTAATTCTTTAGATTGTCCCAGCAACCATTCAGCCCCCACTATCTCTACATCCGCATCTGTTTTACATTTTAATATTTCCGCAGAAAGATCCGTAGGCAGGTCGATATTAAATATTTTAGGAAGTATGGTTAACTGCTTTTTATTGTACACCGGTTTCAACCCGGGAATAATGGGAACATTTATTCCTATTTCTCTACAGGCATTTACAAATGCAAAATATTTTGCATTATCAAAAAACATCTGCGTTACTATATAATCTGCACCTGCATCTACTTTCTTTTTTAAATATTGCAGATCACTTGCCATGTTAGGTGCTTCAAAATGTTTTTCCGGGTAACCTGCTACGCCAATACAGAATTTTGTTTTGGTAGTATTTTTTAAGTCTTCCTCCAGGTAAACACCGGCATTTAGGTTGTTTACCTGTTTCAGCAGATCTATTGCATATTGATGTCCATTGGTTTCAGCCTCAAAGGTTGATTCATTTTTTGCTGCATCACCTCTCAGCACAAGTACATTATCTATTCCCAGGTAATTGAGGTTAATTAAGGCATCTTCTGTATCATTCACACTAAAGCCTCCGCAAATAAGGTGGGGAACAGTATCCACATTGTATTTGTTCATAATAGAAGCACAGATAGATTCCGTTCCCGGCCGTTTACGTACTACTACTTTTTCAAAAGTCCCATCTGCTTTTTTCTTAAACACATGTTCACTTCTGTGGTAAGTAACATTTATAAACGCAGGATTAAACTCCATCAATGGGTCCAGGTGTTGATATAAAGATTGAATACCTTTTCCTTTCAGTGGTGGAAGTATCTCAAAAGAAACCAGGGTACTGGTCGCATGGTTTATATGTTCTATTACTTTCATTGTAAAATATAAATTGTTGCAAATTTACATAAGTCAAAATGATTAATAATACTTTGCTGTTAAAAAATGACTTGATGGGTCAGGCTAATATAACTATCCTTATTTTTGAGGTCAAATTTAAAATTTTGAGTTTAACCATACAGACCAAAAATCTCGTAAAAGTTTACGGCAGCCGTACTGTTGTAAACAATGTTTCCTTCAATGTAAAGCAGGGTGAAATTGTTGGCCTCCTTGGCCCAAATGGAGCAGGAAAAACCACCTCTTTTTACCAGGTTGTTGGCCTTGTAAAGCCCGATGAAGGAGAAGTTTTTTTAGGAGATGAAAATATTACCAAACTTCCTATGTACAAGCGTGCAAAAATGGGCATTGGCTATTTGCCGCAGGAGGCAAGTGTTTTCCGAAAGCTAAGTGTAGAAGATAATATTTTAGCGGTGCTTGAAATGACGAAGCTTAAAAAATCAGAGCAGAAAGAAAAATTAGAATCATTGCTGGAGGAATTTCGCCTGCAACATGTTCGTAAGAACAATGGCGATACACTCAGTGGCGGCGAGCGCAGAAGAACAGAAATTGCCCGTGCCCTGGCAGTAGATCCAAAATTTATTTTGCTGGATGAACCCTTTGCCGGCGTGGATCCTATTGCCGTAGAAGATATTCAGGAGATCATTGCAAAACTTAAATTTAAAAATATAGGCATCCTTATCACCGATCACAACGTAAATGAAACGCTTTCCATTTGCGACCGGGCGTATCTTCTTATTGATGGCAGCATTTTTAAAGAAGGCACTGCAGAAGAACTCGCAGGTGATGAGCAGGTGCGGAGACTTTATCTCGGTAAAAACTTTGAACTAAAAAGAAAAGATTATTTACACGAGCAGGCAGCACGTTAATTCTTTTGTTTACCAGCATTTGTTTTTCATAGCATCATTGTTGCGTCGCACACTTATACAGCAAATCATCCTTCAACTTTCATCTAAGCGTATTTCGCTTTGCGGAAATTGAAGTCCGCAATCCCGTTTAAGCCTTTCAATTACATTATTTTTGCTTATGCCGCAGATAAACTGGAACGACACTTTTAATTTAGCAAGCAAGCTTACTCCAAAGCGTGTGTGGAATGGCGTTAAAGTACTCAGTAGTTTTTATATCAGCCGCATTTTAAATAAGCCTGTACAATGGGGTTATCCCGTTTCCATTTCTTTTGAGCCTACAACCAGTTGCAACCTACGTTGTCCGGAGTGCCCAAGCGGGCTACGTGCATTTACACGCCCAACGGGTATGTTAGAGAAAAATTTTTTCAGCAAAACCATTGATGAGATTCATAAAGAATTATTGTACCTCATTTTTTATTTCCAGGGTGAGCCATATTTAAATACTGATTTTCTGGAGATGGTAAAATATGCTTCAGAAAAAGGTATTTACACGGCTACCTCTACCAATGCACATTACCTAACGGATGAGGCTGCACGAAAAACAGTTGAAAGTGGCCTGGATCGTCTTATCATTTCTATTGATGGTACCACGCAGGATGTATATAAGCAATACCGTGTTGGTGGCAACCTGGATAAAGTGATTGCAGGTGCAAAAAATATAGTGAAGTGGAAAAAAGAATTGAACAGTAAAACACCGTTTGTTTTCTTCCAGTTTTTGGTAGTAAAGCCAAATGAGCACCAGATTGACGATATAAAAAAACTAGCCAAAGAAATAGGTGTGGATGAAGTGCGTTTTAAAACCGCCCAGGTGTATGATTATGAAAATGATCCCAATCAGTTGATCCCGGAAAATAATAAATTCAGCCGTTATAATAAAAATGCTGATGGCAGTTATTCGCCTAAAAATAAACTGGCTAACCACTGCTGGAAACTACAGCATGCCAATGTAATTACCTGGGATGGGTTGGTGGTTCCCTGCTGCTTTGATAAAGATGCCATGCATCAGCTCGGTAATTTAAAAAATGAAAGCTTTAAAGAGATTTGGCACAATGAAAATTACAAACAGTTCCGCTCCGAACTGTTGAAAAGCCGCAAGAATATTGATATTTGCGCCAATTGCAGCGAAGGTGTTTCCGTTTGGAAAGATTAAATCTTATTTAATTTATTTTCATTGATCTGTTAAATAATAAAATAAATTTGTTTCGTTCAATGTTTAAACATTAACTTTGCACTATCAAATTTAAAAAACACAATCATGAAAGATTTAAGAACATTAGTAGACGAATTAAACCAACTGATATTAGAAGGACAAATTTTACCGGCATTTGAAAAATTATATGCTGAAGATGTGGTAATGCAGGATAATGATTATCCTCAGCGTGTCGGTAAAGATGTATGTCGTCAATACGAAGAAGCTTTTGTAAATGGCCTTACAGAGTTTCGTGGTGCAAAAGTAGTGAACACTATTATCAGTGATGATATTGCAGTAGTAGAATGGTGGATGGATTATACCCATAAAGATTACGGCGTTAGAAATTACACACAGGTAAATGTACAACGTTGGAAAAATGGTCAGATAGTAGAAGAAAAATTTTACTACAATAATTAATTAACAAAATTAATTTCCAATTGGGTCTGCTGCAATTAAAGTTGTTGGCAGACTTTTTTTATTATTGTATATTGAAATTATTATGGGTATAGAAAACGATATCAATCAAACAAAATTCCGCAACGAATACCAGAAAGCAGGCATCAATTTTATTTACACTTTTAATTGGGTAAGTGAAAAAATGAAAGCTATTTTTGAAAGGGAAGATATCACATCGCAACAATTCAACATCCTTCGCATATTACGTGGCGCAGGCCAGCCAATCTCTACTTTACAAATACGTCAGCGTATGCTTGATAAAATGAGCGACACCAGCCGCATTGTAGACAGGCTGGTAACCAAGGGCTTCGTAAAGAAAAATGTGTGTGAAAATGACAAGCGACTGGTAGATGTGAGCATCACAGATAAAGGAAAAAAGCTTTTGGAGAAACTAGATAAATCAAGTGATGAAATGGATGCCATAATGAGCAACCTTACAGATGTAGAAGCAAAAACCCTCAACAAACTCATGGACAAGATCCGTTCAGGCAAATAACTTTTTTTATGAAAAACATTATCGCAGCCCTTTCCGGTATATTCTTCTTTTTGTATAACTGCCAGGCACAACAGGCTGTAAAGCCCGAGTTCCGGGGGGTGTGGATTGCTACCGTAAACAATATTGACTGGCCCGACCAGCCTACTATTAGTGCAGACATACAGAGAGCACAGTTTATAAAATTGCTTGATATGCACAAGCGAAACGGAATGAATGTGATGATAGTACAGATACGGCCAAGTGCAGATGCATTTTATCCTTCCCCATACGAGCCGTGGAGCCAGTGGCTTACAGGTCGCCAGGGTCTGCCACCATATCCTTATTATGATCCGTTGCAGTTCATGATAACGGAAACCCATAAACGAGGTATGGAGTTTCATGCGTGGATGAATCCCTATCGGGCAGTTTTCAATATCAAAAACTCTTCTATTGCCGCTACCAGTATCACACGCATTCATCCTGAATGGTTTCTTACCTATGGCGATACAAAATATTTTGATCCGGGAAATAAAGATGTGCAGAAATATGTAACCGCCGTGGTAAAAGATGTGGTAAGCCGCTACGATGTGGATGCCATACATTTTGATGATTATTTTTATCCCTATCGTATTACCGGCAAAGAGTTTCCGGACAATGCCAATTACATACGCTATGGTAATGGAATGAACAAGGAGGACTGGCGTCGCAGTAACACCGATTCCATTATTTTAATGCTGAGTAAAGCCATTCACGAAACCAACAGCAAATGTGAATTTGGTATAAGCCCGTTTGGCGTTTGGCGCAATGCAAGTATGGACACAGCAGGAAGTAACACAACAGCCGGGCAAACTAACTATGATGATCTCTACGCAGATATTTTACTATGGCTAAAAAATGGTTGGATAGATTATGTAACACCACAACTTTACTGGGAGTTTGGCCATAAAGCAGCTCCATTTGAAGTATTGGTAGACTGGTGGAGCAAACATACCTACGGCAAGAATTGTTATATCGGTTTAGGAATTTACCGTGCCAACACTAATGCTGCCTGGAAAGATAAAACACAGCTTCCCCGCCAGATAGAAATGATAAGGAATACACCTAACATTCAGGGAATGGCTTTTTTCAGTAGTAAAAGTTTTGAAAAAAACCCCAATGGATGGTCGGATAGTTTAAGGCTGAATTATTTTAAAGATGCTGCACCCGTGCCGGCGGCAAAATAAAAATGAGC
>JBDSIB010000172.1:0-4110 GCA_039918155.1 Ferruginibacter sp. | reverse complement strand
GCAGGGGTAAGAAAATTTAAATCTATTACAATTGCCGGTTGCTCACTGGGAGGATTATCCGCTTTTGATATAGCCTGGGATAATGCGGATAAGATAAATAAAGTAGGTGTTTTTTCAGGATCCTTCTGGTGGCGGAATAAAGATGCAAATGCTGGCGATTATAATGACTCAACAGACAGGATACTACTAAGCAAAATACGATCCTCCAGAAAAAAGCCACACTTACAGTACTGGCTATACGCAGGTGGAAAAGAAGAAACTGCTGACCGGGATAAAGATAGCACAACAGATGTGGTAGATGATACCAAAGACCTGGTTAATATTCTTAAAAATAAAACCATGATCTCTCCTTCTGATATTACTTATTCCGAAGATGCAAATGGCATTCATGATTATATCTCATGGAGCAACCACTTCGGAGATTTTTTAAAATGGGCCTTCCCCAAATAAAAATGAGCAGGTATAAAACCTGCTCATTACTTTTATTAAACACATTATTACCTGTTTCGTTTGCTGATGCTGCTGGCACCGCTGCTATGCATGTCTTTTATCACCCCATCGCCTTTGTAATACACATTGCTTGCACCGCTTGCCTGTGCAGTAAGTTCTTTATTGATAGTAATATTTATATCAGATGCACCGGAAACAGTCGCATTACAAAAATCTGTGGCGAAGCCGTAACCTTTTACATCGCTGGCACCACTGCTTTCAATAGTTAGTTGCGTGGTACTACCGGTTAGGGTTACATCCGAAGCTCCATTCAGGTGCAGGTTTAAATTATTTGTTTTTACATCCCCTTTAAAATCGCTGGCGCCGGATAAATGCATTTCCAAAGAAGGAACATTAAGCGTGCCTGCCACAATAATATCTGAAGCTCCTGAAGCCTGCAATTCATCTATCATTTTAAAAGAAATATACACTTTGATTTTACGGTTATTTCTCCAGCTTCTTTCTCCGTTATAATAAATGTTCAATACATTTCCTTCTACTACCGTTTTTATCCCCTCCTTAAATTTATCTTCAGAAGCACTTATTGCAATGCTTTGTGTTTCTGCCTGGCTTAAATAAATATCAATTGTACCCGATACTTTTATTTTAGTAAAGCTGCCGGTAAGTGTACGCATCTCTGCATTGGCATCCACTACAAATTCTTTTTGCGCCTTTGCCGAAAATGATATTACCGTTAGCATTAAAATTGCCGAAAATATTTTTTTCATTTCTTTATTTTTTAAACCAATTCATTTATCCTTTTTTTACAGAACCGCCACTGCTCACTTTAAGATTTTTTATACCTGCATCTCCTTTATATTTTATATCAGCACCACTGCTGGCAGATGCATCCAGTTCTTTATTAATGGTGATTTTAATAGTGCCGCCACTGCTGGCCCTGGCTGTGCAGGTTTCTGAAGTAAGATCATATCCTTTAAATTCTGCACCACTACTGGTTTCCACTATTAAATTTACGGCTTTGCCGGAAATATTTACTACAGCACCACTGCTTTGGTCCACATCCAGTCTATTTGCCTTAACGTCACCATTAAATGTTGCCCCACTGCTTACCCCCATTTCAAATGTATTTACATCCAGAGTATTCTGTACTAATACAACTGCGCCACTGGAAGCCGTTAGCTTTTCCAGGGTTTTAATGGTTAAGTAAGCCTTTAATTTTCTACCTTTTTCATTCCTCCAGCTAACATTTTTACCGTCATAATAAATTTTTAAAACACCGTTCTTTACTTCAGTTTTAAATTTATCCGAATATTTAGGATCGGATACACTTACAGAAAGGGACGTTTCATTTCCCTGGGTAAGATAAAGTTCTACACCTGTTGCAACACTTACTTCTGTAAAAGCGCCGTTGATGTTGCGGACTGTAGTATTGGCATCCATTACTTTGGATTGGCCTTTAGCACTGATGGCTATAAATGCTAAAAACAGGAAGACAATTTGTTTCATTTTGATTAATTTTTTTGGTTAATTTTTTTAAATTATCAATCCTGTTGACAAATAAACTTGCAGCAGGATTGATAATATCATGGCTATACTCTGCTGTGAAACGGTCACCCCAAAGAATAGTTACAAAAAATAAAAAATAATTATTTCACCTAATGCTATTACTTTTGCATTCTAATCGTTCTTTAATATCATCGACTGAATTTCCGGGGTGCTTCAAATGTTGAGGCTGAGATAATACCCGTATAACCTGCACAGGATAATGCCTGCGAAGGGAGACAGAAATTTTCAATACCGGAGCTTCCCGGATGTTCAGCACAAAAAATATAGTATGAGATCAATTTACCTTGCCGTGGGGCTTTGTGTATGTATATCTGTGAGTGAAGCTCAAACCAGATCAACACTTGCTGACACCAGCTTTTTACAACCCGTAGAAGTAACGGCTGTCAGAGCTTCAGATAAAGCGCCTGTTGCCAAAACGAACCTTTCCAAAAAAGAAATACAGAATAATAATATAGGTCAGGATCTTCCTTTTATTTTAAATCAAACACCCTCTGTTGTTGTAAATTCTGATGCAGGTACCGGCATTGGTTATACGAATATCCGGCTGCGTGGCTCCGATGCAAGCCGCATCAATGTAACGCTGAATGGTATCCCTTACAATGATGCAGAAAGCCAGGGCACCTTCTTTGTTGATCTGCCGGATATTGCTTCTTCCGCCGCCAGTATACAGGTGCAGCGTGGTGTAGGTACTTCTTCTAACGGTGCAGGTTCTTTTGGTGGCAGCATCAATGTGAGTACCAATGATGTGATCGCTCAAAAAAGTATTGAATTCAACAACAGTATAGGCTCATACAATTCTTATAAAAATACGTTGCTGGTAAACAGCGGTATTTTTGCAAAGCATCTTACTTTCTCCGGCAGGCTCAGCAATATCAGCAGTGATGGCTATATTGACAGAGCCATCAGCAGGCTACGGGCTTTTTATACCACCCTTGCTTATGTAGATGCTAAAAATTCTTACAGGCTAAATGTTTTTTCTGGTAAAGAAAAAACTTACCAGGCCTGGAATGGTATTGATGAAAATACATTAATGACCGACAGAAGATACAACAGTGCAGGAACTGAAAAGCCTGGTACGCCTTATAAAAATGAAACTGATAATTATACCCAAACACATTACCAGTTTTTTTACAATCACAAATTCAATGCATACTGGAAAATGAATGCCGCTATTTTTTTAACCAATGGCAAAGGATACTATGAGCAATATAAAGCAGAAGAATCTTTAAGCAAATATGGCCTGCCCAATTACATAAACGGCATCGATACAACTACGCAAACAGATCTTATAAGGCGCCTATGGCTTGATAATAATTTTTATGGAGGAATTTTTTCACTTCAATATCAACATAAAAAAACACAGTTGATAATTGGCAGTGGTTGGAACAGGTATGAAGGAAAACATTATGGTGAGATTGTGTGGGCACAAGTGCAAAATGCGGTTCCACAAAACTATCGTTACTATGACAACCCTGCACACAAAGAAGATTTTTCTGCTTACGCAAAATGGACACAACAGATAGCAAGTAAATGGCAAACGTATGTCGATCTGCAGGTTCGTACTATTGATTATACTATCAACGGATTTACATATAATCCCAACATCAAAATAAAGAATAACTATTTTTTCTTTAATCCAAAAGCAGGAATAACTTATACCGATAAAAACATGCAGGCTTATTTTTCTTTTGGAAGAAGTAGCCATGAACCAAACAGGGATGATTTTGAAGCAAACCAAACGCAACAACCAAAACCTGAAACCTTAAATGATTTTGAAACAGGTATTGAAAAAAAGACAACTAAAAGCAGTTGGGGTGTAAATTTTTATTACATGCTTTATAAAAACCAATTAGTACTTACCGGTAAAATAAATGATGTAGGCGCATACACCAGAACCAATATTAACCGCAGTTACAGGGCAGGAATAGAATTGCAGGGAAGCAGGATCTTTACAAAATGGTTATCTGCCGCAGGCAATATTTCTTTCAGTAAAAATAAAGTAAAAAACTTTACCGCCTTTATTGATGATTATGATAACGGCGGCCAACAAACGAAGTTCTATGCTCATCCCGATATCTCCTTTTCACCGGCAGT
>JBDSIB010000171.1:0-2207 GCA_039918155.1 Ferruginibacter sp. | reverse complement strand
CCGGTCATCCAGGTAAGACGCTGCAATGTTATTAATTGAATGCAGCGTTCCGCTTTGCAATACATTAGCAACTGGGCCATTTTTTTTGTAGGCCGCACTGCTGAACACTTTAAGGTCAGTACTAACAGCGCCTTCTTCAGAAACCAGGTTAATTTTTCCGTTTGGTTCATCGGCTATTCCTATCCATGCCAGTTCAAACTTGCCAGTATTTACTGCAATTTTGCAGACGGTATTAAAAAGTTCATGCTCATCAGGAGAGTGAACAATGGCCTGGTTTATCTGGCTGATGAAAGCATACAGCCGGTTAAGATGATTTATTTTCTCTTCTGCAATTTTGCTTTCCGTTACATCACGTAAATTATCAACGATGCCTTGTATAGCCGGGTCGTGAAGCATATTGGTTACCGTGGCTTCCAGCCATCGCCAGCTTCCATTTTTGTGGCGCAGGCGTCCGGTATGCCCCTTCATGGGCACACCGGGGTTTGCCAGTACCTGTTGTATAACAGCTGCCTGCGGCTCCAGATCATCAGGGTGTGCAATGCTTAATATATCCATTTGCATCAACTCTTTTCCGGTATACCCAAGTATCTTTTCTATGGAAGACGAAACATAGGTTGGCTTGCCTGTTTCAGATAAAATGAATATTGCATCTGCGCTGTTTTCAATAAGTGCATGGTACCTTTTCTCATTTGCCACCAAGTCTCCTAAGGCAATTTCTAATTCCTGCGCTCTTTTTTCTTTTTGCCCATTTTGAAATAAAAGCTCCTTATTTGCAATTGACAACTCAGCAGCCCGCTTTTCTTTCTCTTTATTTTGAAAAACAAGTTCTTTATTGGCAATAACCAATTCAGCCGCACGGTTCTTTTTCTCTTTATTTTGAAAACCCAGTTCTTTATTGGCAATAATCAATTCTGCCGCACGCTTTTTTTTCTCTTTGTTTTGAAAAACCAGTTCTTTCTTGGCTATAGACAATTCTGCCGCACGCTTTTTTTTCTCTTTATTTTGAAAGACAAGTTCGGCTTTAACGGTCTTTAACGCTTCAGATGTGTTTTGCTTTTTCATTTTAATTGTTAAGCCGGTATTTTTTTAATAACTTATTGTATATATCAGTCAACGAGGGATTGATTGAATTATTTTTCTTCAAAAGTAAGTCGGTCATTTAAATACAAGAAACAAAACAGGATGGGTCACTTAAATTTATTATTAAACCAATACCAGGTGCAGGATAAAATAGCTTAAATAACCTTTGGTTCAGGTAAGGTAGTATTAATAAAGCAGTAAATGGGTTTAATTGAAAACATACAACTATTGCAAACAAAACACTATAGCGCTCCAATGCCATTGCTGCCGTAGATAGATACCTGAACCTTTGTAACTGACATGCTGGTCTACTGTGAAAAAGGTATTGCCCTGTACGATTAGGAAGAATATAATGGTAAAATTTACGGCTGGATAAAGTAGTAACACGCTGTCGCCTCGGTTACTGCCTTCACGAAGCGTTCGCTACGATAAATTTTCGCTTAGTTCAGCAATTGAAATTATAATATTTTGAAAATTAGTTTTACATAGTTTAATGGAAAATATACAACGTAAACCCATACTGTAATTAATAAAATATATTTTTGGACTGCAACAATTCATAATTGGTATCCCTTGCTTGAAGATGATGCAAATAAAGATGTTATTGTAGACCACCTAAAAAATTTCTGATGATAAACTGATATATGTTACGCATTTTGTGATCATGCCTAATCATATTCATCTTACTTGCCTATGGGCAGGTCTGGCAGCAAAATAAATTAAATGCTAAAGAAACTCCAAAAGGGAGCTTACTTTATCGGCTGCTGTCCCCACCCGCCGAAATCCCCACAACATTAGGCTATCTCCTTTTTCTTTTCTACCATTGTATCAGCCTGCTGTTGATAAACAAACAAGCATACACAAATCATGGAAACAACCCTCCTCGTCACAATAATTATTTTACTCCTCATCGTCCTTATCTGCATCATTGCCTTCCGCAATAAAAGCAATACTTATTTACCACAACTACAACAAAAAATCGGAGAACTCCAAAGCAATCTTTCCAAAATAGAATCCAATCTCAAAGACGATTTCAGAATAAACCGGGAAGAAAATCTTACCAGTACCAAAACCAACCGGGAAGAACTCAACAAAGCCATCGGAGATTTCAGGCAGGAAATAATGAC
>JBDSIB010000170.1:0-10119 GCA_039918155.1 Ferruginibacter sp. | reverse complement strand
GTAAAATTCAGTTTTAATTTATGCATGCCAAATTCAGGCATGTCTGTTTGCGAAAGTACTTCTGTAATTTCCCGGCATCTGTCCGTTCGGAAATTAAAACATATCACCACATCATCTTCCTGAATTTTACCATCAACTTTACTGTTAATTAATGGCATCAAAAATTCATCAGTAATATTCTTACTGTAATTATTTTTTATACAGCCAACCAGGTCAATGCTTTCTTCTCCAATGCCATTTACCATTGCATCATAAGCAATCTTTATTCTTTCCCATCTTTTATCCCTATCCATTGCATAATAACGGCCGGTAATGGTAGCAATAGTGCCTGTTGTTTTTGTAAGATGTTGCTGTAACTCATCTATAAAATGAACGGCACTTTTAGGATCCGTATCACGCCCATCAGTAAATGCGTGTATAAAAAGATTATGAAAATTCTGTTCGGCACATACACTTGCAATTGCCATTACATGATTAATATGCGAATGCACCCCCCCGTTACTAACCAGGCCGGCTAAGTGTAGTTTTTTATTATTTGCTTTTGCATAATTTATAGCTGCCAGTAATTTTCCATTTTTCTGAAAAATGCCGGTTTTTATTGCCACATTAATTCTTTCGAGTTCCTGGTATACAATGCGGCCTGCACCAAGATTCAAATGACCAACTTCACTGTTTCCCATCTGCCCATCTGGCAGACCAACCGCTTCGCCGCAGGTAATCAAAGTTGAATTAGGATATTTTGAATATAAAGAACTTACAAAAGGAACATTCGCATTTTGTATAGCATCACTGCTTTTTATTTTACCAAGACCCCAACCATCCATTATTATCAGTATGATTTTCTTATTTTTCATACTACAAAGCTATATATTTGAAACGTACATTTTGGCGATAGCTCTAAATCTTATTAAATTATTAAAAACCGGGCAATCTTTAGCTGTATTGGCACGTTTTTAGACAATATAGGATGAAATTAAAAATTTTACCATGAAACGTTTTTTACTTATTTCCTCTGTTTTTGCATTACTGATGTCGTTTACAATCGTGTCAGGCATTAATGAAGTTATCGGTGCTTTAAAGGCTGGAAACGCTTCAGAAATTGCAAAGTATTTCGACAATACGGTAGAAATTACATTGCCCGAAAAAAGCAATAGCTATAGCAAAGGCCAGGGAGAATTGATACTACGTGATTTTTTTAACACTAATGCTGTAAAAGGATTCACCATCATCCACCAAGGTGAAAATGCCGGCTCTCAATATTGTATTGGCACATTAATTACAAAGTCCGGATCATTTCGTACAACGATATATATGAAACAAAAAGGCGATAAACAAATAGTGCAGGAGATACGATTTGAAACGAAATAAAGATCAGAAAAAATTATAAAAATCATCAGCTTCCCTCAGGAAGCTTTTTTATAAATAAGATATTTTAAAAGTAGAATTGTTTTGGATCGAAAATAAAGTAGCTACAAATAATTATATTTAATATTGAACAGCAACTCTTATTCATGGAAAAAGAAATCCAATTTATTGCAATTGATGATAACCCAATTGATACGCTGGTATTAAAAGAATATGCTAATGCTTTTCCTTTTTTAACATGTGTTGGAAGTTTCTTATCTCCTTCAGAAGCTATTGAGAATATTGAAAAAATTAAACCGGATCTTGTTTTTCTTGATATTGAAATGCCTGAGTTTTCAGGTATTGAAGTTCTGCGTAAAATAAGAGAAAATGTTCCTATGGCTGTATTTATTACATCCCATTCTGAGTTTGCAATAGATGGATATGAATTATCAGCACTTGATTTTATTTTAAAACCTTTGACCGAAGAGCGTTTTACAGCATGTGCAAACAGACTTGCTGATTACTGGGAGATGAAGCAAAAAGCAATTTTATATGAAGTGCATTTTGAGCAGGAAGCATTAATAATAAAAGAAGGACATAGCCAGGTAAAAATACCGCAGCATGAAATTATTTATCTGGAAGCCATGCAGGATTATACCAAAGTAGTTACTGATAAAAAAAACTATCTTACTCTTACAACACTCGGTAATTTTATGGATAAATTATCAACAGATAAATTTTTACGAATTCACAGAAGTTATGGAGTAGCTATAAAAAAAATTACAAAACTTAATACTGCACAGATCTTTATAAATGGACTTCAGCTTCCTATTGGTAAAAGCTATCGTAGCATTTTAAAAAATCTGAAATTAAATTCTTAAAACCAATTCTAAAAATTATAATGCAAATCAGGAATAGGTTTATCTTCTTAGTCATTTCTTTTCTTTTTTTTACTACTCAGTATTTGCATGGGCAAAGTAAAGACGTAGACAACGTTATTGCAAGATGCCAGGCAATTATTGACGGCTCTTCGGCAACTCCGGAAGCTTTTACTCAATTAATTACTGCAAGTACCAACACCCTAAATTCATCAAAAGGATTAAGCAGAAATCAACTTTGCAGGCTCAATTATTTTGCAGGAGTAAGTTATTATAACCTGCACAAATTTGATAGTGCACGTTATTTTTTTGAAGTCTGTAACAGGGAGGCGGTAATTGCCGGTAATGGAGATATTGCTGCATACGCATTAGGTTCGCTGGTAAATATTTATAATTATTTAGGTATTGATAATAAAAGCGATTCTGCTGCTCAGTTATTACAAGCTGTTTTAGATACTACAAAAAATAATAAAACGCTTAGCATTGGTTATTATGCTTTGGGTAATTTTTATGTAAAGGCTCGTTCGTTCTTTAATTTAGGGTTGAGCGATTTACTGCTGGGCCTAAAAGCTTTAAAACCAATTATAGATACCAGTACTTCTGTAAAAAATAAGATATATCACAATGCCATCTCTATAGCCATTGCAGACATTTATTATTCTTTAAAACAATATGAAAAAAGCCTGCAGTATTTATATGATACCCGCAGATATGCTTCCTTATCATTACCTACCAAACTCGGTTTTACCTGCAGGCTTGTAAAAAATTATGCTGCACTTAGAAACATTGATAGTGCATTATTTTATCACAAACAATTGGAAGAATTTGTTGCTGATGAGCCGGGTAAATGGAGTGAGCCAATATCATCAAACCTTGCAATTTTTTTTTATTATTTAGGAGAAAACAAAAATGTACTTGCAAAAAAATACCTGGATAGTGCAGTATCAAAAGCAAATGAGACTGGTGTAGTAGTAATGACCAGCGGAGGTGATGCAGCGCAGGGCGAATATTACTTTAAGCAAAAAGATTATTCATCTGCAAAAAAGTATTTTGAACGTTCAGTAGATCCGATGTATAGTGTTGATAAGGATGCTTACTGCAATATTCGTAAGAAGCTTGCTGAGATAGCATTGAATCTTGGGAATATCGAAGAGGCTAAAAAGCAAATGAATTTATATTCAACTGCCATTGACTCTTTGGTAGATGAAAAGATTTCTAAAAACCTGGCGGAGATGGAGGCTGTTTATCAAAACAATGATAAAAGAAAGCAATTAGTTGTGCAGGAAAGTGAATTGCAGTTTGCAGGGAAACAGCGGCTGTGGCTTATTTCTGGGATTTCAGCTATGGCTTTATTAGCAATATTATTATTTGCATTTTATCGTAATAAGAAAAAAAATGCAGAGGTATTGTCAAAAATAAATGCTCAACTGGAGGAGGCAAATAATACAAAAGCAAAGCTCTTTGGAATTATTAGTCATGATCTGCGATCGCCTATCAGCCAGGTACATCAATTCTTAAAACTACAGCAACTCAATCCACAATCTTTAAACGAAACACAACGAACTGAGGTTAGCAATAAAATACAAACTGCTACGGGTTCTTTATTAGAAACCATGGAAGATCTGTTGATGTGGAGTAAAACACAGTTGAGTGAGTTTAACACCTCTATGGAACAGGTTAACTTATCTGAGGTTGCCAACACCTGCCAGCAATTATTGGAACTAAATATTGATTCAAAACATCTGCAGATTCAAAATACTATCAGTAAAGACATGATTGGTTATACCGACCAATATTTTCTGCAAACTGTTTTTCGAAACCTATTGCAAAATGCCGTGAAAGCATCACCGGAGGGAGAAAAAATATTAATCGCTGCAACAAAAAATAACACAGCAGTAGAAATGAGTATTTCAAATGCGGGTAATTCGTTTACTCAGGAAAAGTTTGAGTCTATCATAAAGACAGAGGCAGATTCAAAAACACTTAATGGACTTGGGCTGCATCTTGTTGATGAACTGTCTAAGAAAATAGGTGCGAAAATTACCTACACTGTATCAGGGAATGATAAAATTACTACGGTGAAAATCACACTTCCGCTTAATTCTTCTATATAATTGCCTGTTTCGACTTCGTAAAATATCGTTTAACGATTTTATCAGCCCCTTCATCGGTTTACCAAAAAGTTGATACAAGTACAAAGTATGTTTGTTCATATAAATTATAAATATGAAAAAGATCACTTTGTTAACAGCACTTTTTATTACAACTTTAGTTGCCTTTTCTCAACAGAAGTTTTCTTCTGTACCTGGTCAGGAAGCAGCATTCAATGCTAAATATTCTTTAAGCGCTTCCATTGATGAGCAAACTATGATTTTGAAATTTATAACCAATGCGCCAGTTTCAAAAGCAATACTGAGTACCTATACAAAAGCGCAATTGGCAGTACGAAAGGGTACGGATAATATTTATCCATTTAATACACCTGTTAAAGAATACCAATTTAAACTGAACGCACCCGTTTACAAAGGGTTCTTTGCATATTGGTTAAAAATTTATACCAGTGATGGTCTTTTCCAGGAATATTATTTTCAACAAAAATCTGTTCCTGCTATAAAGCAACCAGTCACGGACAGAGGCCAGGAAGCAAGCGGTACAAAGATCAAAACAAATATTTCCTGCAAAACAGGAGCTGATAAAACAATCAGCGCATTAAAAAAACTGGATGGTGTTTTTTCAGTTTCTGTTGATATAAAGACAGGGGTTCTAACAATTGATTACAGTAGTGATGGAACGCCTTATTCAGGAATTGTTGAAGAAATTAATAACGTAGGTTTTAATGCTGACAGGTCTTTAGCAAAAGTTTCAAAAAATCCATGCACACCATCTATAAGAGTTAAGCAATAGTATTTCCCCACTTGTTATTTGAAAATTAAATAAATAGAAAATGAAAACAATTATCATAAAGTTATTTTGCTGCTGTTGCCTGTTTGCATTTACTAATAACGCAGAAGCACAATTCTGGAAAGAAAAGGCAGCACAAATAAAAGCATCTGCAAAGCAGAAGGCCAATCAGAAATTAGATAATAAAGTTGATAACGCATTGGATAAGGGGGTGGAAACTACCGATAGTGTAGTGACAGGTAAGAAAAAAATATTAACTAAGAAAAAAAATAAGAAAGGCGGCGAAAAAATGGAAGAAGATAATGGTGCTGCCACTACTTCTGAAGTGGAAGAAAAGCCTGACAATGAAATTGTAATTAAAACAAACATAAAGTGTGGCACAGGTAAAATGCTCGTGCTTGCTGCATTACAGGATACGGATGGCGTTGCCAGCGTAAGCATTGATACTGATAGCGGCAAAGTATACATTACCACTTCTGCAAAAGAAGCGTATGATGCAGCAAGTGATGTGATACGTTCTAATGGGTTTACCGCAGATGGGAAAAAGCCAACCAGTTCAAAAAATAATCCTTGTAATTAAAAGCAAATGCAATTTTATAAATCAATATTCTTTTATTTACTGAGTTCTCTGCTCTTGCAATATTCTTTTTGCCAGGGGAAAAAAGAAGGGCTACCAATTACGGTAAAAATAAATACCGGTGTAAACATCAGTAACGGTGCTGTAGAAATTGCAGGTAAAAGCGCAAGCATGAATAATGACCCCGGTATGGTGTACATAGAAATTAAAACTCCGGACGGAAGTATAGATAAATTATCTGCAAGAGCTGATAAACAGACATACGAATATCTTGTAAAGTATACACCGGAAGGATTGGGGAAATATGATGTAACTGCTTATGCTTCTGATAAAGTCCAAAAAGCAGAAACGGATTTTACAGTTTCAGCAAGTATTGCTATAGAAGAAAGTTTTACAGAGTTTGAACAGGCAAAAGCGAAAGCTGTGAAAGCAATAGAAGAGAACGTTATAAGTATATCTACCAGTGTAGCACCGCCAGAAGAAATTGCAAATGCAAAACAAAAAGTTGCAAAGGTTAAAGAAGCTATCGTAGATTTTGATAAAAACTGGGGCAATATAAAGTCTGGATTAAAGGGTCTGCAGGAACTTGCAAAAAAATATCCTGATGTAAATTTTTTAGCTGCGCCTTATATGGGTAAAATGGCGAACCAGCTTAAGCAAGGAAGTGATATTCTGAAGCAGGTTGAAAGTGACCTTGGAAGTAGCAAAGCAAGCGGGGGAGATGAATGCAACCGGCTATACCAGGTGTCAGAAAGCTGCGCTGCTTTTTCTACCGGGATGAACTTTTTAAGCGGTGGAATACTAGCCATAAGCGAATCTATTTTTATAGATAAAGTATGGCCGAAGATTGAAGAAACAGTTGCAAAAAAATCTTTTACCGCAAACGATAATTTTGCTTTTAAGCAAGCCGGAAAAACAGCCTTGACCGGGCGTGCAGGATTAAAAAACCTGGCAACAAAATCTTTTGGCGCAGGTTTTATAGGAGATCTTACGCAATATGTGAGTGATGAATTATTTAAAAAATACTGTACGGAATATAAAGGGCCGGTAAAAGGAGATTATACAGTTGAGTTTAAAAATGAAGGCAAAACATATCTCCGTTACAAATTAACTTATGAAGGAAAGATTTCTTTGTATGCAAGAAAAGATAAATTAAAATCTGCATCTATTCCGGCCTTACGTGGTTACCTCGAAGGAAATGTAACCAATATGGATTTTACAGATAATGTATGGGCGGTGGAAGATCAGTCGGAATGGACTGAAATAAAAAATCAACGGATACCTGCACCTGCATTGCCTTTTAGCACAAGCGATAACGATCCTGGCTTTGGCGCAGTAGCAAGAGGTGTTTTGCCAGGTTCATTTTATTTTCCGCTGGAAGCGAAAATGGTACAGGGAAAAATGGTTGTAAAACTAATGCCGCCCAGAAGTGACTTTACACCTGCATATGTAAACAGTACAGTGGTAGTAGTAAAAGCGAAACAGAAGCCTTACAATACTTCAGGCGCTGTATTCAGCTATCCGATATCAAATGCACAATTTATTTTAAGCCGTACCATGCGTATGCCTGATAAATCACCTACAGTAACACTTGATATAAAAACAAGTAACGGAACAAGTACTTTGCAACAATCATTTACCAGAACGGAAACACCGGATAATAATACCAAAGTAGATTTTAACATGAACCTAAAAATGAGTAATGAATAAAAAGAAAAATATTTTGTTGATACTGCTGTTACTACTTTTAATTATTATAGCCATATTCCTTTTTTTTTAAAAAGAAAGCAACAACAGAACATTTTACGCTACAGGGGCAAACAGAAATAGGTGCTGGTAAGATCAGCCTAAAAGTTTGGGATGATAATACAGAAGATGGAGATAGTGTGATTGTTTTTTTTAATGGGAAAATTGTAAAAGATACTTTGGCTATTAAATACGAGCCTGAAATTATACAGCTCGGTGATGTACAGCCGGGAGAATACAAGATTGGGATCAAAGCCATCAATGAGGGGATGAGTTCTCCGGCTACTGCAGCCATTGCGGTGAGCAATGGTAAAACTGAAGAAACTTTTTCAATGTATGCTACCATGGACTCTGCCGCTGCATGGAATCTTATTGTGAAATAATTATTTTAAAATTAAACTATACATTAATGAAAAAACAAATCTTGATCTTAGCCGCAGGCGTCCTTATGTTATATGCCTGTAACAGCGATAAAAAAACAGGCGATGCCGGCTCAGGTAAATCCGCAAATGGCCTAACGGTGAATGATAACGAAGATGGCAAAACGGGCAACTTTACTTTTGATGGTAAAGATTATAAAGGCAAAATAACTACACAATATTTTGGAGACAAAACTACCGGACAATTTTCTGTACTATGTCAGCAGGAATTTGAAAATTATGATTTTGTTTTGTTCCAGATCGTTTTTCACAATGAAGCAGAAGCAAGCGGAAACAGTACATTTAAGCCTGATGCTGCTATTATTACCATTCCGGCAGGTATCGTAAATGTGACAGTAAGCGGTTCTACTAAAATGGTTGGCGATAAGCAATATCATACTACATCAGATTCCGGTGGCAGCATATCAGTCGCTGGTAAAATCATTACCATTAAAGATATAAAGTTGGTGAATTCTGATAATAAAGAAAAGATGTTAAGCTGCGAAATTTCATTTTGATCTTATTTAAAAATGTAAAAGAGTACAACTAATTAAATTATTTGTACTCTTTTTTTTGTGTACAATTTAGCTAAGAAAAAGAAAAACCATTATCGCTAACTTTGATAAATGGATTATAATACACAGTTACAGCAACTCATTAATAATGCATTTGCAGAAGATATTGGCCCCGGCGATTATTCTACATTGTCAACAATAAATACTGCTGCAGAAGGAAAAGCTGTCTTAAAAATAAAAGAAGGCGGAATAATGGCAGGTATGCATGTTGCCGAGGTCGTTTTTAAGACGATGCAATCAGATATTGTATTTACTGCGTTTAAAAATGATGGTGATAACATGGAGTATGGCGAAATTGCCTTTGAAGTAAATGCAAAAGTGCATACTATTTTAAAATGTGAAAGATTAGTGCTGAATGCAATGCAGCGTATGAGCGGCATCGCCACACTTACCCATAAATATGTAGAACAACTTAAGGGCTATAAAACAAAATTATTAGATACCAGGAAAACTACACCTAATTTCCGCCTGCTGGAAAAAGAAGGCGTGCGTATAGGCGGCGCCGCTAATCACCGGTTTGGCTTGTACGATATGATAATGCTGAAAGACAATCATATTGATTATTGTGGCGGAATAGAAAAGGCAATTACCAAAGCTTATGATTATGTGCAACAGCATCAGCTTGGAATAAAGATTGAGGTAGAAACAAGAAGTATTGAAGACGTACAAAAGGTAATGGCTGTTGGAAAAGTAGATCGTATAATGCTGGATAATTTTTCACCAGAAAAAATAACAGAAGCTTTAAAATTGATTGATGGCAAATATGAAACGGAAGCCAGTGGAGGCATTAATTATGATAATATAAAACTCTATGCTGCTACTGGCGTGGATTATATCAGCAGCGGTGCTATTATACACCAGGCAAAAAGTGTAGATCTGAGTTTAAAAGCAGTGATTGTATAAAAAATAATTTAATGGCAGCTAAAAAAATAAATAAAAGTACGGGTGGTTTAATATATTCCACAGATCCCAATTTTAAACTTCCTGGCGAAGATGATGACCCACAGGAAAGTATACCTACGGCTCAACAGGCGCTGAAAATAATATTGCAAACAAAACACCGGGCAGGTAAAGCGGTTACTTTAATTGAAAACTATATTGGCCCGGATGAAGAAAAAGAAGCGCTTTGCAAAAAATTAAAAACCTTTTGCGGTACAGGGGGCTCTTTTAAAGAGGGCGAAATAATTATACAGGGTGATAACAGGGAAAAAGTTTTACAATGGCTGCTTAAGAACGGCTATGTAAAATCTAAAAAAATCTGATCAGATGCTATCTTAATTCCCGCTTTCAGCATATTGAATACTCAATGCGCCGCTTGGGCATTTTGCCACTTGTGCAATAATGGTTTCTTTATCTGCGTTCTCTGTAATTATCCATGGGCGGCGCTTTGGGTCGAACACTAACGGAAGTCCTTTAAAACAGATTCCTGAATGAATACAGACTTTTGGCTGCCAAATAACCGAAATATCTTCTTTTTTATAGGAAAGTTTGTCCATTATGTTTAAAATTTAATTAATATTTGCCTGTTTGCTAAAACTAACTATTTTTTATTTATTTTACATGAAACAATTGTATTGAAATGATAAGCAAAATATCCGGTGGGGTAAAAATTACGGTAGAAACTTATTATCAGCCAGAGTATAGTAATCCTCTGAACAGTGAGTTTATGTTTGCTT
>JBDSIB010000169.1:0-8642 GCA_039918155.1 Ferruginibacter sp. | reverse complement strand
GCTTAGTACGGGCCACCTGCTGGATGATATTTATAATAATTGTGACGGATATACTGTCTCAGACCCGGTAGGTTATTTTAAAAAAGTTCGGCATAAAGAGGCGGCATTTTATGTGGGTGCCCCGGGCCGCACGCTGCAGATCATCCAACAGGAAAAAGAATTAAGAAACTATATTGTTAGCCTGTTACAAAGCGAAAGCTGGGCAGGGAAGTCAGCCCAGGCAGTTCATCAGCATTTACAAAAAACAGTTTTAGCTAACCCCGGTTTTGCCTGGGCCAAAGAAAAAGTAAACACGCCATCTATACGTTGGCCGGGCCTAATTCTTTTGGTATTGGTGCTGGTGATCCTGCTTCCGTTTATTGCGCTTTGGGCAGTTTACATACAGGTGTTTTATGAGCGTAAAGACAAACCCTTAGGTTATTCGCCAAACCAGGTAAGTGATGAGCAACTGAACAAAATGCAGCTGGATGAAGATTTTTATTTTCAGAATCAATTCTCCCAGGTAATTGATATGAAACCCGGTAAAGCCCGGCTGATAACGGTTAACGGCCTTTATCTTTTTGCCCGGCTGCTTATAAAGCTATTATTTCTGCAGGGAAAATTGATGGGTATCCCAACTATTCACTTCGCCCGCTGGGCAATGATCAATAATAATAAGCGGATGCTTTTCTTCAGCAATTTTGATGGAAGCTGGACACAATACCTCGGTGATTTTATTGATAAATCCGGCTGGGGCCTTACGGGCATTTTTAGTAATACGGTAAATTTTCCCAGAGCTTTTATGCTGGTATTTAAAGGTGCTTATGACGAACAGAAATTTTTAGCCTGGGCCCGCTATACGCAGATACAAACACAGGTATGGTATGCACACGATACCACCCAGTCTATAAAAAATGTAAATAATAATACAAGGATAAGAAATGACCTCAGCACATCATTGACTGAAAAAGAAGCAAAAATATTTTTAGCCAGAATATAATTTACAACAATGGTAGATCAAAAAGACGTTCAGGGATTTATTTTACGTGCCTATGGCAATATGCGCTTTACCCGTTACCTCTTGCTGCATATTGATGATGCAGCTTTAGCCAGGCAATGGCTTACAAAAATGAGTGGACTGATTACCTGCGGAACGCATTTTCCGGAAACGACCTGTATCAACCTTGCCGTTACCTGCCCGGGCCTGCGGGTGCTGGGCATGCAGGAAGATAATATTCGCAGCTTTGGCCGTGAGTTTAGAGAAGGCATGGCCACGGAGCACCGGCAGCGCATGCTGAATGACTTTGGAGAAAGTGACCCCGCTAAGTGGAGTTGGGGTGGGAGTACTAACGGCGGTACTACTGATATGAATAATATTCATTTGATGTTATTATTGTTTGCAAAAACCGGGGAGCTGATGAATGAATATTACGAAGAAGTTACGGCAGACCTGGCAACAGCAGGTGTAAGTATTATCAAAACCTTCGAAACAAATATGCTTGATAGTAACAAAGAGAATTTTGGATTTACGGATGGGATCTCTCAACCTGTAATTAAAGATATAGGCGAAGATGAAAGCAATACTTACAACGTGGTGGCTACCGGAGAATTTTTGCTGGGCTATAAAAATGAGTATAACGTATTTCCGGATAGTCCATTTATCAGGAGCGAACAGGGTGATACCAACTTATTACCAACAGACGCTGCCGGCAGCGGATTGAAAGATATTGGCAGAAACGGGTCGTACCTGGTATTCCGGCAAATGGAACAGCATGTGGACAGGTTTTGGGAATATATGAATGAAAATACAAAGGCTGCCGACGGTTCGGTTGATGAAGCCGGGAGTATAAAGCTGGCTTCGAAAATGTTGGGCAGGTGGCCAAGTGGAGCGCCATTGACAAAGTTTCCAGATAAAGACCCTTTTCCCGGCGGCAACTGTGAGGATAATAATTTTGGGTATAAAGATGATGCCAGCGGACATGGATGCCCCTTTGGCTCTCATATAAGAAGGAACAATCCACGGGATGCTTTTGAAGATAACGATCCTAAACTTTCGTTGAGCCTTACCAAAAAACACCGGATAATAAGAAGAGGCAGATCTTATGGAGAGCCATTTGCCGGTGATCCGACGAATTATAAACCAGTGGGTGAAGTTGGCCTGCACTTCATGTGTTTCAATTCGGATATTTCCAAGCAATATGAATTTATTCAGCATACCTGGGCTAATTTCCCACGTTTTCAAAACCTGTATAACGACCCGGACCCGATTAACGGCGCTTTGGAAAATGTAAAAAATGAATGTGAGCAAAATTTTACAATACAGGCAGAACCGGTAAATAAATGCATTACCAATTTGAAATCGTTTGTAACCACCCGGGGTGGTGCATATTTTTTCTTCCCCTCAATTAATGCAATAAGTTATTTAGGCACTTTGTAACTAATAAAATGCAGATAAAAAATATGAATAAAAATCTCCTGGCCAAAGAACATGTTTCGGCAAACGAGGAACAGATTTCCAATAAAATTATTAAAATACTTGCCAAAAGCCTTACAAAAAATTATGTTGGGGGAGAAGGGCAAAGGCGCTTTCACGCTAAAAGCCATGGCCTGTTAAAAGCTGGTTTAACTGTTAATGAATTACTTCCGAATGAATATCACACAGCCATATTTGAGCCAGGTAAAACGTATGATATATGGGTTCGCTTCTCAAATGGGTTTCCTGAAAAAACTCCTGATACCAAAAAGGGTATTCGGGGCATGGCAATTAAAATATTAAATGTAAATGGCCCCTGCCTGGAAAAAGACGATATGGGGTTTACGCAGGATATATTACTTACCAATGTGCCGATACTTTTTCCGGGGAAAGCACGGCTACAACCGGCCCTTATAAAATTGTTGTTTGGAACGATACCACAAAAAATAGGGGGTGCGTTTGGCATTTTGCTGAGCTTCCGGTTAGGTAGATTATTCAAATTTATAAATGGAGGTATTCAGCCTGCCAGTTTTTTGAATATACATTACAGTTCTGCAACAGCTTACTTATATGGTGCTGATAAAGCAATTAAATGGCATACAATTCCTAAACGCCCTGCAACAGGCAAATTTGATAAAAATGATGATGCAGATTATCTCCGCAAATGTTTGGCAGCAGATCTATCAACCAATGAATACGAGTTTGGATTGCATATACAGTTACAGCGGGATGCAATCACTGATCCTATTGAAGATGCTTCCATTGAGTGGACCGGCCCTACGATAGAGATTGGCACCATTAAGATTGATAAACAACAATTTGATTTTGAAGAGCGCAGATTATTAGAAAAGCAAATACTTTTTTCACCCTGGTATTCCGTAGAAGATCACCGTCCATTGGGTAGTATTAACCGCATCCGCAGAACAATTTATAAAGCGATGTCAAAATTAAGACAAGATCAAAATGAAATGAGGTAAGAGATACATCAAACATCTTCTTTTGCGGTACACAAAACACACTATAACTATGAGAAATGCGGACAAAAGTTTCTCATCAGAAATACAGAACTCTTAAACTCTGTGAAAAAACTCTATTAACTCTGTGGTTATCTTTTTCACGCAAAAGGAGCAAAGAAAGGCAAAGTCGCAAAGGGATCTAAAACAGAAAAAGAAAACTGCAACGTCAGTAGCTGGATTATAGTATGACCAATACTATTTAAATTAAAAAAACTTACGGTAATTATTTTTAATTTTAAGCTATGAAAAGATCATTGCTACTGGCTGTAATTTTTTTGATCACTGTTTCCAAAAGCTTTGCCCAGAGCACAGGAACGGATATTTTTTCTGATGGCGTATTAAAATATAATACTTCCCTGGATGAAGTAAAAACATTTGCAGCCACAAAGAAAAATAAAATATACGATTTGAAATTTACCGGTGGTAAGTACCTCCATCTTTTAATAAATATGAATGAGTGGAATGATGAAAATACTCATACCATCGGGGGAAAACTGTTAGATTGTGACGAGTGCTATCTTACCATTACGCTATACACTGATAAGGGAAAACCTGCTGTCACAGGGGAGCTATTTTCAAAACTACAAAATACCGCTTTTAAAATAAGCCTTAATGAAGCAGGTATTATTTCCTTTGAAAAAACGGATAAAGACAAAATAATAATCGAGTAAAATACTTTGTGCTTAAAAGAGTACTACTATTAAATTTTCTATCTATGAAATTCCGATCACTCGTGCTGGGTTTCCTTCTCTTTAATACCATAACAGCTTCCTGCCAGGTGCCGATATTCAATAGCCTGCCCGGCTCACCCTACGTTGTTTTTCTTGATTTTGATGGCCATACCGTTACGGGTAGTTCGTGGAATACAATTTATAACAGTGGCAATCCTATTGTGTGTGCCCCTTCAGGCTTTAGTGATGTAAAAATTACAGAAACCTATAATCTTGTGGCTGAAGACTACCGTCCTTTTAATATAAATGTTACCACTGATTCTACGGTATTTGCTGCAGCACCGGCATTGCAAAAAACAAGGGTGGTAATAACACCTACCCAAAGCTGGTATCCTGCATCTGCAGGTGGGGTGGCTTATCTTAATTCTTTTACTTCTCCTACCAATAATATTTGCTTTGCTTTTGTGGCTAGCCTGGGTAACAATGCAGCATACACTGCGGAAGCAAGTTCGCATGAGGCGGGGCATACGTTTGGTTTAAATCACCATTCCCAATATGATGGCACCTGTACAAAAGTGGCAGAATATCTTGCCGGGTATGGAAGCGGAGAGATAGGATGGGCGCCAATCATGGGCGTAGGCTACTATAAAAATCAAACTACCTGGAGCAATATACCAGCTAATTCTTCCTGCAGCTATCCACAAAGTGACCTGGCCGTTATTACAGGTTCCTTTAACAGGGGCGTAGCATTAAAAACGGATGACCATGGAAATACGAATGCTACTGCCACAGCACTTACGGTTACGGCGAATGCATTTTCTGATAGCGGGATTATTACCAGCAATGCAGATATTGATGTGTTTAAAATAACGTTGGCCACTAAGTCATTTTTAAATGTAAATGCGGCCCCCTGGAACTATGGACCGGCAAACACAAAAGCCGATCTGGATATTTTACTTACATTAAAAGATGTAGGAGGAAATGCGCTGAGAACAAATAACCCGGCAACACTTTTAAATGCATCCTTTTCAAATATATTATTGCCGGCCGGTGATTATTTTATTTATGTAGCAGGCACAGCGAATGCCAACCAAAATGGATATGGGAGTATTGGAAAATATTATATAACGGGCAGCAAGGTAGATGCAACAGTTACAGCATTGGCTGCAAACTTTATTGCCAGCGATACGAATATCTGTAAAACGAGCAGTACTAATTTTACCGATCAATCTGCGGGTAACCCTACCAGTTGGACCTGGACATTTACCGGTGGTACACCTTCTTCTTTCATTGGGCAAAATCCGGGGCTTGTTACGTACAGTGCTTCGGGTGTGTATGCTGTTTCCTTAACGGTATCTGATGGCATCACTAATGATACCAAAACAACTTCCGGTTATATCAAAGTAAATAATGCACCAACGATTGGGTTGTCTCCTGCAAATCCAGTTTCGTGTGGTGGTGCAGGTGTGTTGCTTTCTGCAAGTGGGGCATCATCCTATAGCTGGACGCCAACCGCCGGGCTGAACAATACTTTTTTAAATAACGTTACGGCCAGTGTAACTGCCGATGCAACTTATACGGTTACCGGTACGGACTTAAATGGATGCCAGGGCAGTAAATCAGTTTTGGTAAAATATTATCCCAGCCCTGTGCTGGTAAAATCACCCACTGCAAGTATTATTTATTATTGCAAGAATGACTCTGTGGATCTCTCGGTATCGGGCGCATTAAATTATACCTGGACACCTGCTACAGGGTTAAACAGTACAACCGGCCCGGTAGTAAAAGCCAGCCTGCCTTATGCTGCAAATATTTTTTATACTGTTACCGGCACCGATGTAAATGGCTGCAAAGCGAGTGCTTTTTTTAATGTTATTGCAAGAAGTTGTGATTCGCTATCTGCAGATTATATGCCGAAGGGTGCAGTATTGTGCAAAGGCGAAACTAATAATTTCAGTGATTTTTCTACCGGTAGTCCTTCTTCCTGGAAATGGACCTTTAATGGTGGTATTCCTTCTACTTCTGTATTACAAAATCCCGGATCAATCACTTACAATGCGTCGGGCCAATATGATGTGACATTACAGGTAATCAACGGAACAGATACCAGTACTAAAACGGTCACCCGCTATACAGTTGTTGCAGATTTCCCCGTACTATCTATTAACCCTGCTTCGCCGGCAATGTGCTTAGGAGATTCCTTGCTTTTGACAGCCGCTACTGCTCAAAATTATTTATGGGATGATGACATTACATTAACCAATAAATATTCAGCCACCGTGAAAGTAAAGCCTGTAGTCACCACAAAATATTTTGTGACAGGTACAAATTATGCAAATGGTATCGGTGGTTTTAAAGCCTGTACGGCAAGGGATTCTGCTACGGTTATTGTTACAAACTGTGGACCATTGGCGCTACATATTATTTATTTTAAAGGATTGCTTAATCCCGATCATACCGTGCAGTTGCAATGGCAGCTAAGTCAGGATGATATGCTAAAAACAGTGATAGAAAGAAGTTATGATGGTATTCGGTTTGCCGCCATCGGCAGCATTGAAAAAAATAATCCTGCAGGCTTTTATAATTATTCTGACACTACATTATCATCAAGTGGTGGAGTTGTTTATTATCGTTTAAAACTGCTTGAGAAAGATAACAACTGGCAGATATCAAACATTGTAAAAATAAAAGTTACGGATATAAAGATTCCGGTTATAACTGTTTGGCCTAACCCGGTAACAGATATAATGAATGTAAAAATTATTGCCACGAAAAATGGCACTGCTGGAATAGCTGTAAAAAACAGCCTTGGCCAGGCGATAATGAACGTAGATAAATTATTGCAACCCGGTACTAATACACTCACATTAAACCTGGCGCATTTTGCAGAAGGGATTTATTTTGTAAATGTAAATATCGATGGCGAAGTACATGTTTTAAAAATGATAAAGCAGTAGAGTGCGGATTTGTTTCACGCAAAGGAAAAAAGGGATTTACCACAGAGAAAGGCAAGAGGTAATGGACAGAGGAATAGGAGTAGGATTTAATTTTGCGGCGAACTCTTTAAACTCTGTGGTTATCTTATTCATGCAAAGGGATTTGATCTAATATTTTTTGGGCTAAAGCCCGGTTTCTTAATTGCAATTTATCCTCGCCCTAAAGGACGAGGCAAAATAATAAAAAATCCCCTGCCGTTAAGCAGGGGATTTAAGTTTTTTTATTCTGTGGGAGGTGGTTTTTCGCTATCGTCGCCCGGTAAGTGGCATAAGCGGATAATGGTTTTTATTCGGTCTTTTATAGGTTTTGATATTTTTTAATCTCGGTCTTTAAATGGATATTAGAAAAAGTAGAAGTTGACTGATATTGAATTTTATAATTTTTCGGTTTGGATATTGGAAATTCGGTTTGGTTGGTTTGTCTGGATCTTTGGATATTTATGATTGATATTCTAAAAGCATATCAATCAACTTCTGGTACAAAGATGCGGCGATTTAGGTTGCTGTACAAGAGCGTTATTGCTCTTTTTTTGTGCTGATGTAATTACGGGTTTGAGGCTTTTTAATCGTAGATATACGAGTATTTTATAGGTGAAAGTGCGGCTATGCATTCTATTTTTAATATGAATAGGGTCAAGCACGTCTGGATGAATATGTTAGGACGGACTTGTCCTTCCCATTACTTTGTTTAATATAAACCTAAGCTCAGGCTCACAAACGTTTTATTGGCGTTGCCTGCCCAGCATAAATTATTTTTCTAACTTTTTGAGAGTGACTTGTTGATGCTTCTATTTAAAGGGTGCCAGAGTGAGCTTGTCGAACCCGGTCTGAGTTTTAATATAGCCGGCTTTTAACCTCCCAAATAGTATCCGGATGAAGCAGGGCTGACAATTTTCTTATTGATGTTGTCGGCTTCGGTATGGCTTTTAGGACGAGCAAGCATAAAAAAACCACCCAAAAAGAGGTGGCCTTTTAAATTGCAAACTATGAGAAGACTTATTTTTTTACGGTCATGCTGTTTTCAAGTCCGTTCTTTTGTAAGTAACGGCCGAGGTCGCTATCGCTCAAAAGGCTTACTCTTTTTATATTTATATGCCCGGTAAGCTGATTATACTCATGAGTGCGGTTGGTTACAAAAAGACCATCTAACACTGCTTCATTTTCCTTATTCTGCAGATCCAGCACATTGAGCTGTGATACATTCCGGCTTTCAGCAGCCGGGTAATTATTTTCTATTAATTCAGCATCCTGCAAAATGATCTTGCCATCTTTAGCGATATGCACTTTTATTTTTTTAATGCCATAATACTTTACATCATTTATCAAAAACCAGGTATGCGAAATGCCGGTATACTTTCCTTTTTGTTTGGATATATATACTTCGTACTGTAAAGTTTGTTTGGTAGAGTCGTTGAACATGGTGCCTTTCCAAAGGCCGGTAATATCCTGGCTGTGGGCAAATAGCGGGCAGCAGAATATAAGAAGGACTGGTAAAAAATATTTCATT
>JBDSIB010000168.1:0-15480 GCA_039918155.1 Ferruginibacter sp. | reverse complement strand
CCTGGATAGACGATCATAGCTTTTGGTATAGTACCATTGAAAATGGTTACACTCTGGTAGATGCTGCCAAAGGCACAAAGAAGCAAGACTCCGATCTATCCAAACTAACGGGCAATGTAAATAAAACAGAAGCCAAAAATAGTTTCCGTGATAACACTATTTCTCCCGATGGTAAATGGAAGGCTTATATAAATAATTATAATCTCTGGGTAAAAAATACAGCGAGCGGTGACAAGAAACAATTGACAACCGATGGTGAAAAAGATTACGGTTATGCCACTGACAATGCCGGCTGGACGCACAGCGAGAATGCCATTGTCCGCTGGAGCCCTGATTCCAAAAAGATCGCAACCTTTAAACAGGACGAACGCAATGTTGGAGAGATGTATTTGGTCAGCACAAACGTTGGCCATCCCAAACTAGAGCAATGGAAATATCCCCTGCCGGGAGACAGCGTGGTGGCAATGATAGATAGAGTGATCATAAATGTTGATGTACCAAAAGTGATAAAACTACAAATGGCACCTGATTTTCATCGTGGTACTTTAAGTGATGATATCAGCAGCAGTGGCACTTTAGATGATGTGGACTGGACGGCCGATGGAAAAGAACTGGCGCTCATCAGCACAAGCCGTGATCATAAACATGAAACCGTCCGCATTGCCAATGCAGAAACCGGCGATGTGCGTACTGTGTTTGAAGAAACCGTTGCCACACAATATGAAAGCGGACAAGGCGCTATCAACTTTAAATATTTACCCTCAACAAATGAAATCATCTGGTACAGTGAGCGGAGCGATTATGGGCATTTATACCTTTACAACAGCCTTACAGGTAAATTAAAAAACCAGATCAGCAAAGGAAATATTGTAGTTACCAAAATCTTGAATGTAGATGATAAAAAAAGAGAAATTATTTTTGAAGCAACTGGTGCTGATAAAAAGAATCCATATTTTAAACATTATTTTATTGTAAAGCTGGATGGCAGCGGACAACGTGACCTTACACCGGAAACGGGTGATCACCGCATTGCCATGAGCCCGGAAAATAATTATTTTATCAATACCTTTTCTCAGCCGGATGTGCCGCAGGAAATTAATGTGCGGAGTGTTAATGGCAAAATGGTAACCCCCTTGCAAAAAGCAGACATCAGTAAATTATTGGCCACCGGTTGGAAAGCGCCGGAACCAATTACTTTAAAAGCAGCCGATGGCAAAATAGCTATTTATGGTTTGCTCTTCACCCCTTCTAAAATGGAAGCCGGAAAAAAATACCCGATCATAGATTATATCTATCCCGGTCCGCAAGGCGGTAGTGTAGGCAGCTGGAGTTTTTCTGCTGCCCGTGGTGATAATCAGGGCCTGGCAGAACTTGGTTTTGTGATAGTACAAATTGAAGGCACAAGCAATCCCTTACGCAGCAAGAGTTTTCACGATATGGCTTATGGAAATATGGCAGAAAATACTTTGCCCGACCAAGTAAGTGGCATACGCCAACTGGCCACAAAATATAATTTTATAGATACCAGCCGTATCGGCATTTGGGGACATAGCGGTGGTGGCTTTGCTACTGCAGATGCCATGTTTAGTTTTCCTGATTTTTTTAAAGTAGGCATTTCTGAAAGTGGAAATCATGACAACCGCAATTACGAAGATGATTGGGGCGAACGTTACAATGGACTCGCCAATGATGCCGCCGGCAAAGAAATGTACCGCCTGCAAGCCAACCAGGAAAATGCAAAGAACCTGAAAGGCCACCTGATGCTTGCCCATGGTATGATGGATGATAATGTACCGCCGGGCAATACCATGCTGGTAGTAGAAACTTTAGAAAAAGCCAACAAAGATTTTGACCTAGTTATCTTCCCCAACCAACACCATGGCTACGGGCCATTTGGCACCTACATGATGCGCAGGCGCTGGGATTATTTTGTAAAATATTTAATGGGGGTAGAAGGGCCGAAGGAGTTTGAATTTTATAAAGGGAAGTAGGGTAGAAGAATCTTTACCGCAAAGAATGGAACCCCGGCACCTGCATTGCACAATCAATAAGAGATTTTTTTTACTTTGATTGTCTGCAATTAGTGAAAACAATTTTGGCGCTCAGCCGCATACAACAGTCAACATTTGTTCGTGCTGCTACAGGCTCCGCTTCGCTTCGGCCCTGCTGCGCATGGCGTCCCTTTCGCATCACGCCGCTCGTCAACAGTATATCTTTTATCGGCAAAGGTTGTAAGTCTTAAAGTATTCAGATATTTATATTTGTCTTAGTTGGTTTTAGCAGAAGTTCTTAAATTAGAAGTAATGATTTTATAGCATCGGAAAAGTCATGCAACGATTGGTAAACTTGTGTTGTCTAAAGATTAAATCATATATATGCGTGTATTTTTGCTACTAACTGGGGCAATATGTTTAATGGTGACTTCCTGCAAAAAGGTGGCTGACAAGCCTCAGTCTAAAACTGATTACATTCCAATCATTTCAGCTAACACCACGTCCTATGCTGCATTAGGTGAGGATATTACATCAAAGGTAAAAATGGGCTCTTATAGCTATAACGCAGATGTGAAATTTATAAATTTTGATGTAAAAAAAATTGCAGAGAGGAATTATGATATTCGGGCAGTTGGCTTCTACAGTAATATTAACAACAGTATTTCTTTGCCCGTGGTAGCCACCTTCGACACAACGCTTCTTATCAGGCCAACAGTGATGGGACAATACATTTTACGATTTTACAATTCTTTACAATTGGTGCAGACTGATACTGTTCAGGTAAAGTGAAATTCGGCGCCTTCCGTTTGTTTCTGTATTTGACGGGTTGTATTCCCTGAATTTTTGCAATGTTGTCAACTACAATACGGCGAGTTTTTATTGTTCGGCTTAAGTGCATATCTTCATCATCAGTAATTTTATTTGGCTTTTGTACCAGGCTTTAACTTAAAAAATACCACTACTACTGTAATCCTCAAAGTTTGCGGAAGATTAAAAAAGTGCTTAACAGAATCTCTATTTTTGAGTATGGTAAGTGATCTGGCAAATCTCGATACTTCATTTACTTATATGCTTTCTAAATATCATTAGAAACTCTAAAAAATATTCTTTCCAGGCTTTTGGTTTATGATGAAGATCGGGATGATGATGTACTTCCATATTTCCAGGTTCTATCACTTCTCCCTGCGACGGCTTCTGTTGGTTTCTCGATGGTACTCGTCATTAGTATTCCTAAAAAATTAAGGGTCAAACTAGTACGTCCATTTCTTTATTTTACATTTTTTACTAACTTAGCTTTAGATTTTTTTTGTTTCTATTATACCAAAATAATATTAAGCGTATATGCTTTCTAACTTTCCGGGACGCCCTTATAAGGATATCTTCGATAACAGTTCAGCTGCAATGCTGATTATTGGAGTAGATGCACCTGCTTATACCATGCTGGATGTAAACCAGGCGTACCTCACTACTACCAATACCCGCCGTGAAGATCTTATCGGTAGATCAGTATTTGGTGTATTTCCCGGCAATCCTACAGACAATGATTCAAAGAATATTGAGCGTACTCAAAACTCTTTTGCACAGGCAATAAAAAGTAAAGTACCTCACGTTATGAGTAATTACCGGTATGATATTCCGATACCTGGCACAGATGAATTTGAAGAACGTTACTGGAGCACCAGCAATACGCCTGTTATGAATGAAGAAGGAGAGGTGATCTACTTTATACACTCGCCTGCAAATGTAACAGAACTAAATAAGCTGGCTATAAAAGAACGGGCAGGGGTAGCAGCCCTTAAAAAAAGTGAAGAACAATTATACTCCACTTTTATGCAGGCACCCGTTGGCATCATTATTTTAAAGGGTGATGATTTTATGGTTGATCTAGTAAACCCATCCATTTGCGAATTATATGGAAAAACGCAACAGGACATGATTGGCAAACCCATCTTCGATGTATTGATCCACACTAGAGGACAGGGTTTTGAAGAATTATTAAACAATGTTCGTCTTACAGGTATACCATACAGGGGCGATGGTGTGGAAATATGGCTTGATCGTAAAAGTAAGCTGGAAAAAGTATATGTCAATTTTGTGTACGAACCCTTCCGTGACACTGATGGCAGTATAACGGGCGTAATTGCCGTGGCGGTTGAAGTTACTGATCTGGTAAGTGCAAAAAAGCAGATAGAAGAAGCAGAAGAACGTGCAAGGCTCGCCATTGATGCAGTTGACCTTGGCACTTTTGATCTTGATCTCATTACTTCCGAAATGATCACCTCTGTACAGTTTGCAAATATATTTGGATTTGAGAAACCGGTAGCAAGAAGTGAGTATGTGTCTGTATTCCATCCGGACGACCTGGCCTTGCGGGCCGTTGCCCACGAAAATGCAATTGCTACCGGTAAGTTATTGTATGATAGCCGTGTGATATGGAAAGACAGATCTGTACATTGGGTGAGAGTGGAAGGAAAAACATTTTATAATACTGATAAAAAAGCCATCCGGATATTAGGAACACTGCTCGATATTACAGAACAACGCAAAGCAAAAGAAGAAGAACGAAAACTGATAAGCCTGGTAGAGAACAGCGTTGACATGATGTCAATCCTAAACCTGGAAGGCATAAACTCCTACATCAACGAAGCTGGTATGAAGATGCTGGGTTTTGATAATATGGAAGAAGTCAGGTCCGTTCCAATTGTACAACTGCATACACCCGAAGATTTTGAATTTGTACAGCGGGAAGTGCTTCCGGCTGTATCAAAAGATGGCAGATGGGCAGGTACAATGATGGTGCGCCACCTTAAGACAGGAGAGGTTTTCCCGGTATTTAATAACTGCTTCCGTATTGCAGATCCCGTGTCCGGGGTTCCGATTGCAGTAGGAGCAGTAATGCGTGACATGCGCCCTGAACTTGCTGCAAAACAGGCACTGGCAGATAGTGAACTATTGCTTAGAAATATTACTTCTGCCGCACCTACAGCGCTTTGGATGTCTGATGAAAATGGAGATATTATTTATGTGAACCAAACATGGATAGACTGGACCGGCAGGCCATTCAATGAAAACCTTGGGGCTGATTGGCTTACCAAATTTGTGGATGCAGATAAAGAGAAGGTGTCTGCAAAATTTTCCAACTGCATCAGTACCCACCAGTATTATGAGGCCGAATTCAGGCTTCATCATTCCGATGGCACCATTCACTGGTGTGCTGTGAACGGGCGGCCCCAGTATAAGCAGAATGGAGACTTTTCCGGTTATATAGGGGCATGTGTAGATATTACTGAACAAAAATTAATGCAGCAGCAAAAAGACGATTTTATTGGGATTGCCAGCCATGAATTAAAAACACCCATTACCAGTATTAAAGGGTATACCCAGGTGCTGGAGAAAATGCTTATTACCAAAGGGCAAACTACAGAAGCTGCAATGATGGGCAGGATGAACTCACAGATCAACCGTTTGACCAGCCTGGTTGGTGACTTGTTGGACGTAACAAAGATAAACTCCGGTAAGCTACAGTTCAATGATCAGGAATTTGACTTTAACAACATGGTAAAAGAGAGGGTAGAAGACCTAAAGCACATGACGGAAAAGCATCAGTTGATAGAAGAATATCAAATTACAGGTATGGTATACGGAGACAAGGACAGAATTGGACAGGTGATCTCTAATCTTATAACCAATGCCATTAAATATTCTCCAAATGCCGACAAAATTATTATCCGTACTTCTATAAAAGATAAGCAGGTTTCGCTATGCGTACAGGATTTTGGCATCGGCATTCCGGAAGATAAACTGAATAAAGTATTTGAACAGTTTTACAGGGTTAGCGGTGATATGCAGCATACTTTTCCCGGCCTCGGCCTCGGCTTATACATCTCTTCTGAGATCATAAAAAGAGAAAACGGCAAAATCTGGGTAACCAGTGATCCTGGAAAAGGGTCTACTTTTTGCTTTGCTTTGCCTGTAAGCCAGGAAGATAATATTATTGATCGTTAACTGTTATTACCGCCAGTTACAAAAACCTTGTTAATCATAATGAAGAGAAAGATAATGATCGCTGATGACGATGCAGGAATTCTTGATTGTCTTAGTACGATGCTAGAATTTGGAGGTTACGAAGTAACTGCAGTTTCAAATGGAAGTGAGTTGCTTTCCATGGAAGAATATCCGGATCTTTTATTGCTTGATATCTGGATGTCGGGAGTGGATGGAAGAGACATATGTAAAAAGTTAAAGACTCAGGAAAGTACCCGTGATCTGCCAATCATACTTGTTTCTGCCAGTAAAGATATTGAGCAGTCTGCCCGGGTTGCCGGCGCTGATGATTTCTTATCCAAACCATTTGAAATGGACGAACTGTTTTTAAAAATAGAACAGCATATTGCATAAATTATTAAGCTCAGGCGAAAGAAGAAATCTAAAAATGAAAAAGAATATAGCGTCTACGCCTTCATCATCAGCAAGACAGTAAATCCTGGTGAGTGCATCCGCCAGGCTGCGTGGCATACTCAACTTCTTCTTTCACTGTCATCGGTCTTGTATACTCATTAACTTTCTCTACGCCTATGATCAGTCTTTACCTTCCGACAAAGATTTTAAGAGGTTGTAATAAATAAATCCATCATCTTTAAATTCACCGCCGCCGTCTGGTTTTTAACCAACGGCAAGTTACAAACTTGTAATAGCTTTTTTTAACTTTTATCACAAATCTGCATTCAATGATCGCATTTTAACCCTACCGGTTTTCAGCATTTAAGATCTTATTAGCTGCAAGTACCAAAAATAAATAATCCGTTGTGCCTCCACCTAAAACATATTCTCCCTGTTGCCAAAAGAAAGGCCATTTGGAAAGTTCCGGAAAATCGGGCCTTATTAATGCCGTACCAGATGCAATACCGCCGGGAATATAAGACCAGTCGGCACGGTTAAAACCATAAGCTGTTGTCATGGAATTTGCACCAACACCAGATACAAACGAAGCTGTGTTGGATCCCGGATGCTGCCCTAAAATAAAATTTAATGCAGCCAGCATATAATCATCAGTCACAATTTTTGGAAAGGCAGTATGCAAAAAATATTGCTTGTAACCAAAGTGCTGAATATCCCAGCCGGCTCCCCAGATGTTTGGCCTGTAAGGCACTTCATAAGGTGTTTCTTTTGATTGAGCTTTTATAGTATCAAATAAAACCTGCACAGCGTTACTGATGCTGTTAGTAAATGCTGCATCATTTATTTTTGGTAGTGCCCTGCCAACAACCCAGCCATAATTATTAATTTGTTTTGCGATTACATTTTTATTTGCCACTAAAAAATCTGCATACTTTTTATCTTTTGTAGTAATATATAATTCTGTTGCCAGTTCAATTCTTTGCCCGGCATATTTTTCCTTTGTATCATTCCAGGTAGCTTCTGCAATATTTAAACAATCATTTGCCAGCGGATCATTAAACCCTTTCATAACCCGGTAGGCTGCAGCAAGTGCTGTAGCTGTTTCGAGGCTTCTGCCAGGATTATCTTCTGTAAAAACCCAACGGTCATCCGGTGCATTTGGCAAGCCGATCTGCGTTGTTCTATCAGCTTCTTTTACATCATTATAAAATTTATTATCGGTGATGTTGGCAGCATCGCCAAGTATGGTGTATTGCTGCAATGTTGGTTCTATAATGCCACGGTAAAACCGGCCCATGCTTTTATAGCCGCCAACTATTGATAGCAAACCATGTTCTATTTGTTGCAACACATCCGGTTTACCATCCGGTTGCTGAATTTCCACAACATGCGTTTGCTGATTGATAGTAGTATTATCATACTTCACATCAAATGCTTCATAAGCTAACGTTAACCCATACACGGTTTCTGCCTGCGATTCTACACGCAGGTCAAAGTCACCGGCATCATGCCAGCCACCAACATTGAGTCCCGGCACTGTTTCGCCACCTTTATATTTTGTAAGTGTTGATGCCCCCTGCATATAGCCGTCAAAATGATTTGAATCTACTGGTGCCATGCGGGCATCATCCATATGGCAGAAGCCATGCCATACCCGATACTTATCATTCACCCGCATGTGGCACATTTGTGCCGGCAAAAAATATTCCAGCGTTGGCTGCCATACATTTTCTGCATACACATAATTACTTATACGGAACGGATTTGTGGTATCAGTTCCGTATTTTACCACATACATGCCCGGTTTTTTTATTTGCGTAAAATCAAATTGCAGGTAATGATACCTTAGAAAATTGCCCCAGTCTTTAGGGGCAGATTGCAGCACATTTGTATAACCACCATTTTCATTTATTCGTAATAAAGAGCTGTTCATTTTTGTCTTATCATTTGCATCCAGTTCTATTACTGCAATCTTCTTTTGGTTTGGATGATACCCGATCTGCGAAACCTGTACCACCGGTTTACTCATCCAGCCTTCCACGGCATGTGGCGTTACCAGCCATTCTATAGCACCCTTTGTTTTTCCTTTTGCCACCAATGAGCGCACAACAAACCAACCGTTATTATATTTCCCTCTTCCATCTATTAACTGTAATTCATTTCTATTTAAATTATCAATCGTCATTGTTTGCAACGCATTCTCGGGAGCCACCGTTAATTTATTTCCAACTGCCATTGGTGTTACCTGAGTTTCACCGGCAACATCAACATAATTTTGTGTATTTGCCTGCCGGGGAAAAATGCCAAAAGCATTATCCATATAATAACTTTTGCCAAACAAGGCACCGGGAAATAATTCAAAATTAAAACCAACTTTATCAGCCCATTCACCAGGCAACGCCTTATCAAGATCTACAATAATTTTAAATGATTTTCCTGCAGGCATTACCCTTACACTGTAACTAAAATGGAGGTCAGGGTAGATGATCGGATTAAAACCATGGCGATCCATATCTTCATTTGGAAAATGCATTTGTACACTGATGGTTTGCGTGGTTTTATCAATACTATGCCCGCCTACTTTTGGTATGGGCGACCATTGCCCCGGTGTTGCATCTAATCTCAGATCACCATTGGTAGCTACCCGTAATCCATTTTGTATAACGCCAACACCGCCCTGGTGTCCTTCAGGATAAAAATCCTGCGCCAGCATTACATTTACACCCTGGTATTGCAGGTAGCCTTTATCATTCAGTTGCATTTGTTGTTGTGCAAATGTTTGACAGGAATAAAAAAATAAAAAGAGGATAATAATTTTTTTCATACTTAATGTTTGCATGCACCGCATATTTTTCATCATTAATTAAAAAGTAGCTAACCTCATCCGGGCTTTTAGATCAGCGGGGATGATCGAACTAAAAATAATATATTTTTATGTAAGTTAGAAATATGAAAGATAGAGTTAGTTTAGTGGTTAGTATCCCTACCAACCACGGCCACTGCAAAAGAATTCAGATTGGTGGGGACAGCAACCGGTAAGAATATTTAAGTATTGTTGCAGATTTACTGGTTTATAAAACGAAACCAATTCCAAATAAAATATTTATTGAACTAATTGCCTGCTTCCCAGTTGTCGTGTTTATGCTCTGTTGAACTGAATAATTAGCAGAACCAAAAGTTCCTTTTGTAGTTGTCAATGTTGATCTGATGTCTTTGAATCTAAGGTTACTTGTTCCGCAATATTCCAAACTGGTTGCTAAAAATATTTTTTTTGTAACCCAATAATTAACCCCGCCTCCAACAGTATAAATAAGTCCAATCCCCGAGCTTTTACTTTGCTCTATTACAGCGGCTGCAGTATCTGTGAGACTACTCCCTTTTAAAAGGGGTGATGATACATATACTGCTCCTATTGTTGCTTTTATTGTTGGAGATAATTTATTTTGACCAGAACCTGAAAATTGTCTCATCACTCCAATTTGTAATGACCCAAGCAACCATGATTTTTTTTCGAAATGCCAGTTTGGATAAACTGTATAATTTGTTTGCATTGGAGGATTATCAGGCTCTGATCCAAAGCTGAAACCTTGATATATTTTTGCTTTTGCGAAAGAAGTTTCAAGAGCTTTAACATTAATTGGGTTTCTTTGCCCTGATAAATTAACAATGAACTTCCAGTTTGTTGAGAATGGCTTTAAATAAGAAGCAGAAATACTTTCACCTGATTTTGCAAAGCCAGATGTATTACTAAACAGATCAGTATTTGCGAATTTACCAATAGCAAAAGCAGGTCCCAATGAAAAAGAAATTTCACCTTTTTTATGTTCCTGGGCTAATGTCATCGTTGCCTGGGAGAGGAGGGCAAAAACTATGAATGGTATTTTTCTCATATAAAATTTTATAAGGATAATATTGTTTTCCAAAATTGTGTAAGCAACATTACCATCAGCGCTTTGTACACTCTTCAAATTTATAAATAATTATTAATAATCATGCTTTAGTGTAGTTTCTTTAGTGGTTGGTATCCCTACCAACCACGGCCATTGGAAAAGAATTCCGATTTGTGGGACAGCAACCGGTAAGAAAAATCACCCCTGCTTCCCACCAAACATATTCTGAAATAATATTTTTCTTTTGGCAGCAAACCGGGTAGGGTCAAAATAATCTTTGTGCCAGGTACCTGTTTCATCCAAAGGTTTTGCAAAGCCTTGGGGTGTTTTATTTTTTATATTCAGCGATGCTAAATAGCGTGGCCAGAAATGGGTGAACAGCCTGTCAAATTCTGTAAGATAAATATCTGCCACTCTCATATTTCCTTTTATTACAAGAGAGTTCTCATCATTATTGCGGATAGAGTTGTTACTGAAATTTGCAGAGCCTGACATCACTACCGGGTGATCAGTAAGCGCATCCAGGATAAAAAATTTGTTGTGCACATATAATATGCCTGCGCCTGTTGTGGTCTTGGCAGTTATTTCAGAAATAAATCCCTGCTCCTTACCTTTATATACATTGCCCGCCGTTACTTTAAGATCTGTGTCGTTGCTTTTTACATTAGCAGCATCAGATGCAGATTCAAAGATGAGCAACCGCAAATATTTTTTATTCTTTCCATATACTTTTGAGAATACATCATCCATGTTGAAAGGAAAAACCATGCATACCAATTCATCTGCATTATCTATCAGCTTAGCGTAATTCTGCAAATGCACAGAAGGAATTGCTGTTGTTCCTCTATCTCTCGGGCTAAAAAAAACATAGTCGCCTTTAGGCAATTTAATAAGGTCCCCATCCTCGCTTATGCCCTCCGATATCTTTGCCATAGCACCCATTACCGGGTCGCCGATCAGGCCATTCCAGTATTGCATATACTTAGCTGCCATGCTATCATCCACCACCCAATGCCCGGTATTGCATTGGCCAAATATGCCGGCCATGGTAATGTTCGTAGATCCTGTCCACACCTGCACCGGCTTACCATTTTTGCAAAGTATCATAAACTTATTATGCGGCTGGCTTGGCTTGGTGCGTAATGATTTTACACAACTAGCTAGCCCCGCTTTTTTTATCATGGTACCATTGCCCAGTTTTTTTATACCACTTCTTTTGTCAACACGGTCATCGTACTGATCCGCTTTACCGCTAACCACCAACTGCACATCTACGCCTCTTTTTTTTGCTGCTTTTAATTCGTTTAAAAAATCTATCTGTTGAAATTCGTAAAAGGCACCGAAGATGCTGTACGTATTATCCGTAGCTGCCTGTACAAATTTCTGTAAGCCTTCACTCCAAAGGTCTCTGCCCAGGAGCGCCAGGGCTTTTACCTTTTCTTTTGCAGATAATTGATCGGGTGGTAGATTATGAAAGTTTTTTGCATAAGCCTGCGAACCTGTAACCCCATAGTTGAAGAAAACAGAATGCTTACCATCATGTAATTTTTCGGTGGTTACTTTAATACTGCTTTCAAAATTGGATGTTGGGTTAGCCGCCGGGCCAAACATGGTTTTTACAGTGTACACATAAGTTTCATCCGGGTCTGCAGTATAATCCTGCCAGTAAAAGCTTTGCACAAAAGACCTGGTTCTTATTTTCTCATCTGCCGCATTTGCAAGAGAAGGAAAATGCTTAGTACCATTTAAGAAAATGATCTTACCAGCCTTATCTTTTCGTTCTACACTAAACCCAATAAAATCTTTATTATCCAGTTTTGCTTTTGCAATATCAAAAGATAAAAGCACCGTTTGCGTACCTGCAACTGCATACAGTTTCAGATCTTTCTTTTCGTTTATGTAACGCATGTTTGTAAGGTTTAAAAAAATGAAAATGAGTGTTTGCTGTTTTCAACAAACACGATCATGATAACGATGCATTTTGTTGCGGATGCCGGGAGGTAAGAGCGTAAAACTAATTCTACCACAAAAAACTACATTTCTAACAATTATTATAGAGTATTAATACCTGTTTTTTGGAAAGAAAGAGAAAAAGGTAAAAAAAGAAACTATAATTTTTTTATTCGTAAATTTATTTGCCGGAATGTTAGTAAAACTTCTTCTATGAGCTCACCCATGAAAATAGTATCCTCAGTAATTCTCCTATTTATACTTTTATCTTCCTGCCGAAAGGAAATTCCGCCTTGCTCCGGAAATTGTTCTCAGATTGTTTTCTCCGGCGTTGTTCTTGACAAATCGTTAAACACCCCTTTGCCCAACCAAAATATAGATATTAAGTTGCATCAAATTGCAAGCTGCCTTATCTGTTCATTTGATGTAATAGGTACTGCAAAATCAGATGCAAATGGTAATTTCTCTGTAGCTACTTCATTTGACACCTCTCTCTTAAAAAAATATTTTATACTGGTTACTGCAACTGCTACAGCAAATTATATTTATTATCCCCGGACTATTCCGGCTGGCGATACGGAAATTCCAAAAATTAGTACCAGCCTAAGATTTGATCATCTGGACACCACAGCTTTTAAGCAATTACAATTTGGTTTTTATCCAAAAATATTGTTGAAAATTAATATGCACAGAGTTTCGGATATTATTCCTGACTATCCTTCTATTTCTCAGTCTTATGAATATGACAATCATACAGCAGTAGGAGGATTTTTACAAAACCCGGCCAATAAAGACACTACATTATCAATATATACCACAACAAATATTTTTACAAGAATAATTACTTATAAAGCCACTATCCCAGCAAATGTTGCTATAATCAACGATTCAATAATGTGTAAGGCTGGTATTAATAACAGCATTGATATAAATTATTAATGGGTGCATTTTTAAATATATCTTAGCGAATGTCTCGTGAAGATAGGAGCCAGGGCACAGAATACGTATTTGTAACAAACCGAACTATATCTTTGCTTTTTTATAAAATATTATATTGTCATAAACTTAAACAACGTGAAAAAATTCATTAAAAGCCTGTTTGCAGTTGCCTGCATTATTCTATCCAATAACAGTTATGCCCAGTTAACACCTGCGCCAAGCTCCACGCAGGTAATTACCCAAAATTTTGGATTGGGAAAAATCGTATTGACCTATTCACGGCCAAATGTAAAGGGACGCAAAATATTTGGCGCTACAGAACCCTACGGCAATGTTTGGCGCACGGGAGCAAATGCTGCTACCACCATTGACTTTACAGATGATGTAACTATAGAAGGTCACAAGATTCCCGCTGGTACGTATGGTTTATTCAGCATACCGGGAGCTGATCAATGGACTATTATTCTCAGTAAAACATCGCAACAATGGGGTGCATATACTTATAAGGCTGCCGATGATTATCTGCGGTTTAAAATAACGCCTGAAAAAATAGTAGAAAATGTGGAGACACTTACCATGCAGTTTACGGATGTATATCCTACCACGGGTAATTTGCACATTAAGTGGGAGCATACCGGTTTATTGTTGCACTTAACTACAGATATAGATGCACGTGTGATGGCCAGGATAGACTCTGCCATGCAAACAGCAAAGAAACCTTACTATGAAGCGGTTATTTATTATTACAACAATAATAAGGATATGACCAAGGCACTAGCCTGGGCAACAGAACTGGAAAAAGATGCTGCCTTTCCACCGATGGTGCCTAAATTATGGAAGGCCCGTGTGTTACTTAGAACCGGGGATAAGGCTGCAGCCATAGCTACTGCACAGGAGGGTGTAAAATTTGCTGAAGCAGCTAAGAGCGATGAGTACATTCGCCTGAATAAAGAAGTAATTGCAGCGGCACAAAAGTAGAGGGTGAGATTGTTTAAGTTGTCTTACTGTTTATTGCAAAGGAGTAAAATGGAAAGTTGGATCATGTCAAATCTTGGCATTGCTCGTATGCCACCAGGCATTCGGGATGATATTTTTTAATGGCTTTATTGTATGCAGAACGGCTGGTCAAAGACCAAGCCTGGGCAGTGGTGAAAGGGTAACACCAACGAAGGCAAAGCGGTAAATTGTATGAAGTTACTTTTTTTAATAATAGCGATTTTACTTTCACAGTTTTCATTTTCTCAAAAAAATGCAGACACTGTTATTAGCAAACTAATGCTTGACAGCCTTGAAACGAGAATATACAAAATGGCGGATAGTTTAAAAAGAGCACAGTACGAAAATGTTTTTTTCAAAAACTATAATTCTGTTGACTCACTTACTTTTAGTAAAGATTCCGTGGTTTTAAATTATCGAGACAAAAATGGCAAACTTATAAAAAGGATTACAAAACAATTTTATGATTCAGATGGCTCCTTTGACTATGAGACAATTGATTATTTAAATAAACAACAGATTCCAGAGTTTGTTGAACATTGGGAAACAGCTAGAGCAGAAATAAACGGACAAATTTTTAAAAGAAAGATATACTCTTATGAACGATTTGTTTACGATTCAATAGGTCGGATGATTACATGGTTAAAATTTTATCCGGCTGTTTCTCGAAGTACGGTAAGGCACATTACGTATCATTACTCTTTGACAGGTACACAGACATCGACAATGAATAGAATTAAAATTGAGAAGTTTTGGGATTAATTCCCTGCCTTCCCAAGTACTCAACGTTACCAGCAAGGCGATAACGACAGCCAACACAGAATAATGACTTACAACTTTTTCGCAGACAAGACAGACAAATTAGAAATTTACTTAGTGGTTGGTATCCCTACCAACCACGGCCAGAGCCAACTGCCGCTGAATACCAAAACCACAAAAACCTGCTTCGTAACCAACTTTATAGCTGGCATTGGGAAAGTTTTTGGTGAGAAATTTATGCAGGACTGCCGGGTCAGGGTTTTGGGAAAAGTCCCTTAGTTCCATATCCTGATCCCGAACATTTACCCGCCAGCTTTTTAAGTGCACATCAAGGCCGCAATAAATCGTTGTACCACTAAAATCTAAATTCTTAATTTTGTCCATGAGGTTTCTGTTTTAAGTTTAAAAGAAATTTTGCTAATTAAAATTATCCTTTTAGCAGAAACCTCTTTTAACTCATACATAAGACCTATTGGATTTTATCGCCGGGGATGAACTGGAAGACGAACGTCATATTGAACAGCAGGTGGTTTTAAACATTCGCAACTTTATCC
>JBDSIB010000167.1:0-17302 GCA_039918155.1 Ferruginibacter sp. | reverse complement strand
AAATCCAAAGCGACTGATGGCTATCTTCAAGAATATTCCGTATCGTATTATCGGGTAGCCCATCTAATGTAGTAAATGTTTGAAATCGCTTTGTTTGCTCATTAAACAAATTCAAACCTTCCCGGGTCCCTACCCAAATTCTTCCCTTGCTGTCTTCTGAAATACAGATAACATTATTGTCGCTTAAACTGTTTTTATCATTGCTCTTCTGATAAAAGACAGGGGTGGCTTTATTTTTTTCAATAATAGCGATCCCTCCGGACGTACCAATCCATAAATTTCCTTTCTTATCCTGTAGAATGGAAGTAATATAATTGAAAGATAATGAGTTAGGCAGTGCTCCCCTGTATTGAATATGTTTAAACCGGTTCGTCTTTCTGTCGAAAATATCCAATCCCCCGCCCAAAGTACCTATATATAAATTCTGTTCCCGGTCTTCAAATATTTCCCACACATTATTATTTGCCAGGCTTGAAGCATCATTATCACTATGCCTGTAGTGTTTGAATTGCTGACCATCGAAGCTGTTGAGACCGCCAAAGTATGTCCCTATCCAGAGAACATTATCATGGTCGAGACACATGCTTACAATTATGTTATTGCTCAGGCTGTTCTTATTGTTTGGGTCGTGCAGGTATTGTTTAAATGTATTTTGTTTCCTGTCAAAAAAAATCAATCCGCCGCCATTGGTCCCAATCCAGAGATTACCGGATTTATCTTCAACAAACCGGTTGACATCGTCGTATGGAAGGCTCTTTATATTTGATTCCATGTGACGATAAAGCGGGAAAAATACAATGTTACTATTTAGATAACTAATGCCCTGTTTAGCAGAACCCAGCCAGATAATGCCGTCATTATCCTTATACATTGTCTTTATACTGTTCTGGCCCAGGCTCCGCGGATTTTTGGGGTCATTGAGAAGGTAACTGATACTGAAGTTGTTTTTTTTATCAATCAGGTTTACGCCTCCATGATCCGTTGCCACCCAAATCAAGCCCTTGTTGTCCTGAACAACCTGGCTCACCAGGTTTGAATTCAGCCTTGACGGAAATGAATTTTCATTAAACTGCCTGATCGAATAATCCTCCGGATGAAAAAGAAAAACTCCACTATTGAGGGCCCATAGCCAGATATCGCCATCCGTATCTATATTTAGATAAAATGGATTATCTTCTTTGTTCAGATTTTGGATCACGGTACTGGAGAAAATGATCTTGTTTGAATTCATATCATACTCCTGTAAAAATCCATTCTGAGACACGAGCCATAATTTCCCATCTTTCGTTTCTTTAATAGAACTAATTCTATCCAAACTGTTGACACCGAGGTTCAGCCTTAAAGATCTTGATTTTTTATCTGTACCTGAATAGGAGTGTAGCTCAAGATTATCGTAAAGAAACCAATATCGACCATTGTTTCCTTTTACAATATTGACGACCGTACCGGAAGGCAGACCGAGAGATTGCAAATAGCCATTAATATCTGCATCGAATTTTTCTGTAGCCGAATTATAAATACAGCCTCCCCCCATTGTCGATACCCACATCTTTCCACCCGGAAGCTCATAGAGAGACTGGATGCTGTTATCAGGCAGGGAAGAGCTGTCATTGTAATTTTTACGAAATACCCTGTAGGAATAACCATCATAGCGGTCTAGCCCGGACATGGTACCAAACCATAAGAAACCATCCTGGTCTTTTAGTATAGCATTCACCTGGTTATTTGATAGACCTGTATAAGTATCTAATTTGGAAAAATTATAATGCTCACTCTGCGCAAAAGCAGAAAGCACCTGTAACAGTAAAACTACCCAAATAAGAAAACGCATCACATCAAGTTTAATTTTGGTAAAACTTCGCACCAATACTGCATTAAAATTCCGGTACTTAAGGCAGCGAATTATTAGTTCAAGCTAACAAATATAAACTGTATTGCTAAATTTATTGCGCGGGTGCATTTAAAAAAAGATATCGATTTATATCATTGTTGATTTAGTAGGTTTCTCCTGGCCAGGAGAACGAATTGCCATATTGAGAAAGACAAGCAACAGAAGATGAATATCCTTTCCCTACATGATTGATATCTGTGTAACAATAACCAAGTTCCCATGTAAAGGCAATACTCAAATCAAGTAGATTTGCTTTGGGTTTACTAAAATCGCTTGGAGATTTTGGTTTTATTGCTCCTATAGAAATTGTATCTCCATTTACAAGGCAAACGCATAAAATTTTACACTTATTCAGTTTGTCAATCGAAGGATTTTTCACCTACCCTTGTTTTAAAAGCATCTCACAAAATATTTCCTTTTCTTTTAAGGGGAATTTTTCTGGCAAATCAACTTTGAAATTAACAGTTGACATAGTTTATTTATTACTGATACCAAGATACCTAAAATTAACTGGTTTGCTTTCGCAACCTTCTCCGCCTTCAACGCTCCACTTCCATTGATCAAATAATTCTCCTTCGCTTCGATTAACCTCCACCAAAAAGGTATTTCAGGAATGTATGTTTGCAGTACGATTATTATTTATACAAAATAAAAAAAATAACTCATGCTGACAAAGATTTCCTGGACAGAATACCTGGTTACTATCGCAATATTGCTGATAATTTATTACGCTTTTGTGCTAATGCTTTTTTATAAACAGGATATTTTATTACTGGTAACGGGTAGGAGTAGACGAATATTACCTCATACGGAAAGAGATCTTCAAAATATTAATCTTGCGGAAGGAATCGAACCATTAGCGGATGAACTCAAAGGTGGATGTGCAAAGCTCCTATTGGATATTCCAATAAAATCACAGAGGATGGGAAAAAATATATTAAACCCATAGAATCAGATGCAAAAATAATCAAATGGGCATTTGAAAAGGTAGCGCAAGGTCAATACAATGTGGATCAAATTTTTAAAGAGGCTTCTAAAAGAGGAATTAGATGTTGCCGGGCTAACTTCTGGAACCTTATCCATAACCCTGTGTATTGCGGAAAGATCTATTTATCCGGTTATAAAGATGAGCAACCCAGACATGTGCCGGGATTACATGATCCCATCATTACAGAAGATCTTTTTTACGAAGTGCAGGACTATCTAAACGGCAAGAAAAAAATATACAGAACCCAACTTGGCTCTACTGAAATTTTTCAGTTAAGAGGTTTTATTCTTTGTCCACAATGCGGTAAAATACTTACAGCCAGTGCCTCAAAAGGCAGAGCCATAAAGTATAATCATTATCATTGCCATTCCTCCTGTGGCACAAGATTTAAGGCTGAAGTTGCCAATGAATTATTTATTACTGAATTGAGAAAATTCACCCTCCGCCCAGGGATGGAAGAAGTATATAAACTTTTAATTCTTGAGGAATATAAGCAAAGTACAAAGGATGGAAAAGCTGAAGTTAAACAGATAAAAGAAGCGCTGGAAAAGGCAAATACTGAACTTTTAAATGCCCGAAGATTACTCCTGACAAGTGATATTGACCCGTATGAATATCGAACTATAAAAAATGAATACGAAATTAAAATTTCAAAATTGGAATCTCAATTAATAAAGGCCTCCACTGAAGTTAAAAATATTGAACCACTTATAAACAAAGCAATTACATCCCTATCAAATCTTGATAAAGTTTACGAAATGGCCAACAATGAAATTAAAAAAGACATTATTGGTTCGATTTATCCTGAAAAACTGACTTTTGATGGAATGCATTATCGAACCACCCGTTTGAATGAAGCTGTCCGGCTGATATAGCATGGACGGGGGTTTCAGAGAAAATAAAAAAGGACAAAACGAGAAAAAAAACGAGTTGTCCAGTTTGGTTATCCCAACTGTACAATTTTCGAATTATTTTATAAAGGATTTGGAAAGGTTGGTTAATCTACCGTTTTTGAATATAGCATAAATTTTGAAGCATCAGAAGTAGATAGAGTTTAAGTAAACAAAATTAAAACTTCATACTGCTTCCCCATTTTTTTGTCAATGTAAAGGGTTGTGGGAATCAGTAGGAGGTATATAAAGTTTCATATTGTCAAGCCATTAGCTGAAGATTGGAGATACTGTGAGGGTCAATAATCCTGGCGAGGTCGAAACAAAATCTCTATTTTAAAATTAATTTACGAAATCAGGTGTTTTCTAAGCCAATAAGAATGCAGCAGTCAAAACAAATCTATAACCCGATACCAAACGTATACGCAACAACATCTCCACTCATTCCGGCCGATCCTCGTTGTGGCACACAAAATGCATATTCTCCGGCAGGCAAAGTTTTGTCTATGATCAATTCTGAATAGCCTTCCCTTATTTTTTTTACACTGAAAGAAAATTTTTCGCTGGATTTTATTTTTTTACTTATTGAAACCATGCCTCCTCCTTTTTGCATCAAAATTTTTCTTTTGCCGTTGCCGGTTTCGCATTTATAAAGTATGATATTATCGAAAGGATTATTAAACCCCTGCATCATACCGCCCATTGCATCGGGATCGATACCATTGGCCCTCATCATAGAATCTGAGCTGCTGGATATTTTTTTTTCGGAAATTACACCGGTAGAATAGACAAAGGACAAGTTATGTCCATGGCCGATACGCACTGTTGATTGTGAATTTTCTATACTATAACCTGATTCATAACCTCCAAAACCTCCCAGTTTAGTTTTACTATCCAATTTTGAAGATTGTTTTTCCAGCCTGATGGCCAGGTTTACTGTGTCCTTTTTGAGGTAAAATACTTCACTGGCAAATTCAGGTTCCGGGTATTTTTTCATGTCATTTTGCGCATGTACAGATATTGTACACAGGAATACCAGCAATAATAAAAAATTGAGCTTCATAAAAGTTATTTTAAAATTTACTATTTAATTATTATCATCTTACTTTTTTACTTCCTTTTATGATTGCCAAATACCCATCCGCCAAAAATCTGGAAGACATTATTTTTTACATCCACTTTAGGAATAAAAGATGGGCTTTCGCCAGAAGAATAGGAATCGGAATTGTACAACTTGCCCAGGCTGATATTCACTCTTGCCCCTAAAACCAATCCGCTCACAGGATGAATTTCAACGCCACCCCCGTATCCATAATCGAAACGATTGTACAGATCAAGTATCTTGTTCCCATTTCCGGTGCCTGCGTTTGCATTGCTGCTGTCTGCCTTCGCATTAAGGAGGTATGCCATTTGTCCTCCAAATTGAATCGAAAAGTATTTAGTGATATTTATGGACATGTATTGGGGAAGCATGACGTAATCAAGATCTAGATTGCCAGTGCTGGTGCTGGTTTTGTAATTATACCCCTGGCGGGAAAAAATAAGTTCTGTACGTGAACCAAGAATTCCCCTGGATGCAGGAGCCAGGAATACGCCGGCATGAACACCTGCCCGTCTACTGTTGTTGATAGATGAAACTTTGCTGATGTTGGCAAAATTTAATCCAGCTTTTACACCAAACTGTGCAAATACGCAGGTGGGAAAAATAACGATGAGGCAGGTAACTAAATTTTTCATTGTAATAATTTTTAAAGTTTGATTTATTTAAGTTTTTGTGTAACTAGACAAGGCATAGAAATGTGACTAGTCGTTATTCTTCCAGTCTATCCCAAAAGCGAAAACTGTAAATTCCTTCAGCTCCATATTTTTTACCCACACAAAACCATATTCTCCAGCCTCTAACTGCTCTGGGAGCTGCACCTGATAATTATCTTTTGAAATCATTTTTACACTGAAGCTCATTTGTTTTCCTTTGGCTTCATCTTTGTCAACGAGTACTCCTTCTTTTGAATTAATGGTAAGTTCCCTTTTTTGATCAGCAGGTATGAACTGGTATAGTTTGATGTAAGAAGTAAGATCAATCACATCTCCACCTGTTTTAATAAGAAATACAATATCTTTTTTTGTTGTAAAACGGATCTTCGATGAAGGGGCATCCATGCTCAGGGATTGCTTAGCCCCTTTTAAACCCAGGACTTTCTTCTTTGTAACCATGAGGGCATTGGCATTTTCCAGTTTGATGAGTTTATTGGCATCTTTATCATAATAGCAGGGTTGATTAATGTATTCTGGTTCCGGTACAACAATTTCCCTTTTTGCTATAGGCGCTACAAGTTTCTTTTTTACAGATTTTGCTGCTGGCTGGTACACATGTTTTACAATTACGGTGTCGTATTTTATTGTAGGCTTTGCTGTTTTCGTTTGTGCAGGTGCATATGCAAAACTTGAGGCGAAAAGTAGGATGAAAATTATTTTTTTCATAATTATAAGTTTTTTTTGCTGCCAGAAGAATACTTATTTTCTATAAAAATCATAAACCAAATGTAGATGAATCTTTCTCCCTGCTTATCACCCGAAACTGTGAAATTTTAAATGGTGCCCCAAAGACAACTGCTCTTAAAAAAGATAAACCGGCCATCAATCTTCCGTTAATTTTTTCACTGTAATTTTTAGTACAGCTCCGTTCCCTTTTAAATCCTCAATCACTTGCTCACCTTCTTTAGCTTCAAACCTTACACGTTGTGGAAATGCTTGTATCAACTGCGCAGCCATTGCATTTCCTACAGCAGAGGTGCCGGTGTACCAGTCACCTTGACCACCTACTGGCGGACACTTAAATTGCAGCAGCGGAAGAATAGTTGGTGCTCTAACAAACTCTACTGCTATCCACGAATTATCACCTGGCGCTGCTGGAGGAATTACCTTTATACTTTGAGCCCCTAAGATGTGAACGGTACCCGGCCCGGATTTTAATTTGGTAGTAATACATTTACCAGTGTAACCCCAGGTAGCCGCTGTGTTTTTATTTACCTTCTCTATTATTTTAGAATTTTTTCCATCTATAGAAATTACACAACTGCCGGTGTCCATATAATTTACTGCTCCCAATTCGCTTCCATTTCGCTCTTCTTTAATACTATGTACAATGGTAACTTCGTAGGCATTATCGTAAACGAGGATCTTGCTATTCAATAATATTTTTTTACCCGATTTTTGGCCTTCATTCAATACAAGTTTAAGTTCATTAGCAATATCAACAGGATTTTGATCGGGCACAGTTGCAGGAGCTTGGTAAATTGCAGAAAAACTTTCGGAGGTGGAAATTAGACCGACTGCGCTATTCCCCTTCAATATTCCGTTTACTGCCCAGCTAAATGGGTTTTGTATCATGCTCCCAAGTGGCGTTAATTCATCATTTTCAAAACCTTCAGTGATAAATCGAAGCTTCAATCGCACGCTTCCCTTTATTTTTACCCGGGCATAAGCCGGGCTTATTTCTACTTTTTTATAATTTACATAAAAGCTAAAATGCTGAATATCGGCTGTGCTTGTTTTTGCAATAGTATCTATCCCCACATTTTTTAAGCTACTCCAACGGCCTTCCTCATCTTGCATTGCAATTCCTAATAATTCGGCGTTGCTTCCTTCGGTATCCTCTTCATCATAGTGAAAAATAATTTTTACCGGCTGCAGGAACTTAATCCCAGAAGGCTCCATTTGATAAGCATTGCCGGAACTATTAGGTGCTAGATTATACACTGGTTGAATGCTGATGTTTGTTTTTTTTGATAATGCTCCAGCTGGAAAAATCAATTCTACTTTTCCATCTGCTGATTGAATACTTCCACCATCTTTGCCAATTTTTAATTCTGTTTTTGTTCCGTTTAGTTTGCCCTTTGCTGTGACACCGAATCTAATGATGCTGTCGGTAACTTCAATATTTTGCGCAACAGCATTTACCGTAACAAGTAAAAAAGCAAAAGCAATAATTTTTTTCATTGTATCTAATTTATAGGTTCTGCCATAGTGTAGGTAATTACAATACACTTCACTTCTGTCAATGTGCCGATACCAAAACTTTTTGCCATTGCATATTGGCAAAAAGCAACAAAAGTAAAGAAGCTCAAATTTTTCATAAAATTTCAGTTAATAATTTATGTTGTAATAGCGGCATAGAATAATCATCATGTTGTAAAATTTCTGCTTGTATGTCTTATCATTTATTTTGCAGTTACAAAAACTGAATTCCCAACTGCAAAACCTTTTTGGTTAATGAGCTTTGTTGCTACGCCATTTTTATAAATTTGTGCATTGGATAAAGCTGCAGCACCGTTGTATTCAAAGCCAGCCATATACACATCGGAGTTGGAAATAAATATTGAATTTGCTTTTATATAATTACTACCATTCCCTAATGATGTAGCTACTCCATTTTTCCAAACCTTTGCAATAATGATGGAGCCATTACTTTCGTAACCGGTAACATAAATATCGTTTCCGGAAACATAGATGGAAGATGTTCCTGCATTAAATTGTCCGTCAGTTAAAAAAGTGGCTCTGCCGTTTTTCCAAATCATGGCTATGCTATTTCCTGCGGCGTTACCATCGTATCCAGCTACATATACATCAGTTCCCAAACCAAACACGGCCGTAGCATTGGCATAATAGTTTCCATTACTTAAAGCAGTGGCCTGGCCGTTTTTCCAGATCTTCGCAACTGTTTTTCCTGCAGCATTGGCTTCGTAACCGCATACATAAACATCAGCTCCTGAAACAAATAGTCCGTTTGCCCTAGCAGTACTAGTGCCGTCAGTCAGCGAAGTGGCTACACCGTTTTTCCAAAGTTTGACAACATTAAAATTTGAAGCATTTTCATAGCCAGCGGCATACACATCATTATCCGAAACAAATAAAGCATACGCTTCTGCTCTCTCGTTCCCATTGCTCAGGGAAGTTCCCACTCCGTTTTTCCATATTTTAGCCACATCTTCTCCGATAGCAGATTCGTAGCCACATACATACACATCGCTGCCGGATACAAAAACTGAATTTGCACTGGCATTGCCGTTTTCACTTGTTAAAGATGTGGGTACTCCATTTTTCCAAACTTTAGCAATGGATGTTGAAGCGTCTCCATCAGAGCCGGCTACATATACATCGGTTTGTTTTAGTGGTGATGATGAATCAGCATTTGTTTTTTTACAGGATAGAAATACCAAAGAAGTTGTAAGAAGAATGAATAGTTTTTTCATTATTGAATTTTTATTAATTGTAATTATTGTTTTGTGAGTTTATCTTCATTGTAACTCATTTGTAGTGTAGATGGAGAAGGATTTGATTTATCATATCGGTTTCCCGGAAACGCTATTTTTATTTCCCTTCCATCAGTGTAACTAAAATAGATAGTATAGTTTTTTACCTCGTAAGTGCCAGAACCCGGTGCAGTAGAAGGATTTACGCAATCAATATAATCATGACACAATATTTTTACGGCTCCGTTGTCGGTAAATTTTCCATTGGATGCAAAATTTATAGAAGGGATTTTGCCATAGGATTGGCTCATAACATAAGTACCGCTAAATCTTGCCCCATTTACAGATTCTAATTTATAGAAAGGCCATTCTCTTTGATTTTTTGTAACGATGAGTTTAGTCCCTTCTGTTCTAAAAGGAATATCGCCGAATTGCATTTTTAATATTCCTCTACCGTTACTAAATGTATAAGTTGCCCAGTCCCTTTTATTAAGTTCTGCCAGTGTACGGCTGTTTACCCCATCAAACCCCTGCGTTGGAAATTTATTTCCAAAATAAACCTGTCCGTTGTCCAGGAAAATTGGTGAAAAAACCTCTAACCTTACTCCAGTAGCTGCGCCGGTAGACTGTATTGTGCCTTGCCAGATACCAACTATACCTCCTCCATTTACAGAACCTGCAGATAATACTGAAGCATTAAAATCAGTAAACTGTATGGAGAATAGAAAATCTTCAATTGCATTGCGATAACTTATCCTGTCGCTGCTGTAGTAGCTTGAGTACAACGGTTTGCATTTTGGCCTTGATTCTAAAACAGCAATTCTTTCAAAGCGGCCATTTACTTTAATCACAAATACCTCAAGCCCATATTCAGTGCCAAATTGTGTTCCGTCATTCACTTTTATACCACCCTTTCCCCGTATATATTCCCAGCCGTTGTATGATTTTTGGATTGCATTTTTACGATACTTTCCATCGCTCTGATACATGCTCGTAGCATTGTACATGACAGTGGCTTCTTCAAAACTTTTTGCCAGTGCCTGCTCTAAAGTGCCGGATGTTGATAATGGTTGCATTATTTGAATAGCGAGGTGTTCATTAGCCGGCATATCCAATGGCTTAAATACAACTCCATCGTCAAAGATTTCGTGGCTCCAACCTGCAGGGGGAGAATAAGTCATTAAGCGAAATTTTCCTGTGCCAAGGCCGGATGTGGTTAAATTCTTCTTGAGGGAAGGCTGAGCATTATTATTTACTGGCGCAATACTGGTTTTATCCAGTTCTAAAGATGTAAAGAATGTTTCCAGTGTTGATGCATACACTTCATTATTCATAGACGTACGAATACTCATCGTTTTTCCAAAACCACTTACAACTGCCAGATAAACATAACAGTCTGTACCATCTAATTTTATTGGAACCGCAGCACTTACCATCTTCCAGCCATCTGCTGTTGTCTCTGTTTCTGTTTTTGGATCAGGATCTGCTTTAAAAGGATTTACTACCAATGTCGTCCAGTCATTTTTAAAATCTTTTTTTGCATCCCCGGTGCTGGGCTTGCTTGTATACATAGCAATGACACAAAAGCTACCATTTGTTTTATTGATCGTTGTGTAATTGATCACTCCCTGGTAACTAACTTTTTGAAAATTTTCTGGAGTTGTGTAGGTAGCGATGTCAAAAGTTTCTGTTTGGGCTATTACCTGTTGGGTAATGATGGCCAGTAATAAGAAAACCGATATTTTTTTCATAATTATATTTTATTTATCAAGCATAGCCTGCAATAATTTAAAGTCTAAGTTTTTTTCAATTTGGCTGTCAAAATCAAGAGAGGCTTTCTCTGTATTCCAGTACCAGTACACAACTAAGAATTGTGGTACATAAGCCGGCAGTTTGATATTAAAATAATTATTGTTTACCTGAACAATCGCTCTTCCATCTTTTTCATTTCCAAACTTTTTAAAAGAGTAGGAATAAGATGTGTTTTCAACATAGGCAGGTTTATTTAATTCTGCCGCGGACGTGCTTTTTAAATAATCGTTTGCAGCCTGAATATCTTTTTGATAGCGTTCTTCCTCATTGTCCAGATCTTTTTGCAGCCTTTGCCGCTCAGTTGTGTAGCCTCGCAAGAAATTACTTTTAGCTTTTTCTTTTACCAATTCATTCCCAGGTTTATTTACTTCTTTTTCTATCTGCTGATTTTTGTACACCTCTTCTTCTGCCTCTGACCTCACCTTTCTTTTTAATAATCCTTCTTTAGATTGTCTGTACGCTTCTGCTTTATTCTTTAGAAATACCGTTAAATATTTATTACGATTAATGGTGGTATATGGCAATTGCCCCGGACGGCTTATGAGAATTGTTTTAGAAAAAGTAGTTCCTGTATTTCGTGTGCCGTTATCGTTTCCTTCAAAGACTGTAAATCCATTTGCATCGCCTGTTTTTTTTGTGAGGAGATAAACAGGATTGGAATCTATTGTAAAATCCTCATTCTTTGAAGCAAACCATTTAAATTTATTTGCCCAGATATTAAGGCTGCTACTGGCCTCTCCGCCGAGCAATAATTTTTTTACATGACTATTACAATACCAGCTAAAGAACATAATATTTAAATCATAGGCAACTGAATTTTTATTCAGTGATTCAAAATAACCACCCATGGAGCGTGACCATCCAGCCTCTATGCCTCTGGGTTCGGGGTAAGCAGCCTGTATTACTTGCTGCATTTTATCAAGGCGGCTAATGATCTGAGATTGATTACCCATCTGCATGTTAGCATCAGAGTGCTTTTTCCATTTCCCTTTTACGGCCATGATAATTTCATCGTTGCAAATCTGTTGTGCAAATGAAGTATTCACAAATAATAGCATAACAAAAAGTTGAAACAAATATTTCATAGTCAATCTGGTTTATACATGTTTACAGTTGTATTAAGTTGTATTTCAGGTTTTGGGTTTACATTCCTTTAAATGGCCCTTCATTAAAATTGCAGCCGGAGTTAATGCCGAACGTAGTACTAACAGCAGTCTCTCGTTTTGTCAAATCCTTTTTTATATCTATTGATTTTTTAGACGCCAATTGCTTACTCCCCCCTGCTTCGACTCCTGCAGAAGCTTTTGCTTCTATCTTTAAACCAACATCTGAAACTTTATTATTGCCATCAAAAGTTATAAAGAGGGTTTCGCTTACACCTGCACTCACTCCGGCCTTTACCGGACCTGCACTTACCCCGAGTTCCAGCCTGGCACCAATTCCTACACTGAGCGTTGATTGTTTTGTTGTAAAATTTTTCTCGTAGCCAAATACAGCACCCTCACCTGCACTAAAAGAAATTTTGTCGCAATCCAGCTCAAACTTTCCTACGATAAAGGGAATAGAAATTTCAAGCGGACATTCTGCTTCCTCAATTGCATGACTTACTTTAGATGATTTTGTAGCTGTAAATTCGCAAGGCTCAATAATTTTAGTCTTGCAAATACTTACCATCATACCCATATACTTAATAATATGCTCATAGTACTGCATCTTAAATTTATCATCACTTACAGGATGAAGTGTGAGGTATTGCCAGTAAACCAATTCGTCAAAATATTGCTGAAACACATGCCAGCCTTTCTTTTGCCATTCTTCTGTAAGTACTGCAAACTTTGGTAAATATTGATTGGCGAGTTTATCGTAAGCTGTACATTTTTCTTCCTGGGTGGGGCAATTTGTATTGGGCTTTCCATCACCACATCCTTTTTCCCTTTTTGTAAATCCTGCTTTTATGATGCTTAAGTTGTTTTCATATTCATCATCCAGGATTTTAAAGTCCGCATTAAATTTAACTGTGGTCAGCTTTGTAAATTCATTTAGTGCTTTATTAAAACTTGTCTGTATTTCCCCCGCCATTATATCACAAAATCCGTGAAAAGGAGTACCCAGAAATTCATCTTTCTGAAGGATACGTCCTGCACCATTTGCATTCATTAATTGCAAAGCTTTTTGCGCTTCCTTCTGTGCCAGCACTCCATATTTAGAACCATATAACTGACCCTGTTTTGTCGCCATTTCCTTAAATGCATTGTGCTCTGCCATAGCGATGGCGGCATTACCGGTACTAATGCATTGGGCGGGTAAGTCATATTTGAAAAGATTAAAATATTCGGGAATTTTTATCCTGGGTCTCACAAGCGGAGCGATTTCTGAATCCTTTTTTAACTTCCGGAGTTTGAGCTGTGCCGGTTTACTGTAGGCACTCATTATAGATTTTTCAAAATATTTAATAGCGGTTTCTTTATTCCCTTTTGTTGCTTCAATTTGGCCTGCAGTATTAAAGGCCTCAGCATTTTCGGGCTCAATTTTTATGCAACGGGCAAGGTAAAACATGGCGGTATCCCTTTCTCCCAAACCAGCATACGCTTGCCCCAGGTTGTTGAGCACCATCGCATCAGAAGGAAAAGATTGCAAAATATATTTCAGGATCGGAATGGCTTTTTGCTCAATGCCGCCCATGTTTAAAATGGCAGCGCAATTATTCAGCAGTATGCCATCGTCAGGACTAAAAGTGGCTGCTTTGATCAATAAAAGGATCGCTTCTTCCCTGTAGTTTGTATACCAGCCAACCACAGCAATGTCAGCGATTTTGGCACCGTTATTATTGTATTTTGCTGCAATGGATTGTACTGAAGAACTTATGCCTGCAGCAAATTTTTTTGACAACTGCGAATAAGTTTCATTTAAAAAAATTACCAGTTCAGCTTTGCTGAGCACTTTGGATGGAATTTTCGCAAGCAGGGCTGTTTGTTTTGAAGGGAATTTCCAATTATCAACATTGCCGTTGGAGCCAGGATCAGAGCTGTATACCGGGTTTAGAACTCCTGTATTATTTTTTAGCTGGGATTTAAATGCTTTGTTTACTGCCGTGTCATTGGAATATTTTTTTGCCAGTGCCTGTGCATCCTTTATTATTTTGCTTATCTCTGCCTGGGTGGGCCGCTGCGCAAATAAAAATTGATTGATAAAACAAAACAAACATATTGTTAAGCATATTATTTTTCCAATTGTTGAATTAAACATATTCAAAAGTAGAAACACGGGAAATTGTTGTCATCCCCCTAAACAGTGAATTTTGAGATAGAACAAAGAATCACCCGAAACTGGTATTTTAAACCATTTGTTTGATTTTATGAAGGAGAAACACAATCTTTATGAGGAATAGAATGAGTGTATATGAACGCTGCATTGTTAAAAACATTTAAGATTGGAGTATTTGTACTATTTTTTTTATGCAAAAATAGTTTTGCCCAGAATGTGCCTGATAGCCTGCTGCAACAATTGAAAGCAACAACGGGAGATTCTGCAAAAGCAAGGATATTGTTACAGATGGGCGAGTCGATAGAAATTGAGGCCCCTGAAAAAAGTATGGAATTTTACAATACTGCATTGCTAACTGCCAGGAAAATAAAAAATATTGAGTGTCTTTTTTTTACTTACATAAACATTGGTAATTGTTATATCGAATTAAATAAAATGGATAGTGCAGTTGCCGCCTTTGAGCAAGCAATTTCCGCAGCCCGGTTGCTAAAAGATTCAGTGAAGGTGGGCAGGGCCTTTGGAAACCTGGGAAATGTTTACCTGCATAAAAATGACCGGGATAAAGCATTGCAACATTATTTATATGCAGCCCGGTTATGGGAAAATAGTTCAGAACAAAAATATTTGCCCACAGCCTATAACAACATCAATGCATTGCTGGAAGAACAAAGCGAATCAGCACAGGCTGCTGACTTTGCAAACAAAGCAATTGCCATCGCCACAAAACTTGGTGATACGCTCAGTTGGGTAGACGGGCTTGTAAACCTCTCCGTTTCTTACAACAGCCTGCAACAGTATGACAAGGCATACCAGCTTTTAATGCAGGCACTTCCGCTGGCAAAAAGTAGCGGCGATGCCTACCAGTTAGTTACGATCTACAATAACATGGGCGATTATTTTATGACAAAAGGCAATTATAATGCGGCTTTAGATAAGTATGAAATTATGTACAAGTACACAAAGCAAATGGGCAATAAATATTATATTGGTTCGGCAACACTTGCACTGGCCCAGGCAAACAGAAAACTGAAGAATTATAAACAGGCACATTATTATATCGTAGAAGCGGAAGCATTGGCAACAGCTGTGGGCGAAAGAGCAGAATTAAAAGATGTTTACAATATAAGGGCGAAAATAGAACAGGACTTAGGCAATTATAAACTTGCGGGAGAATATTATGCCAAAACACTTACACTCAGCGATTCCCTTTTCAAAGCGTCGACGAGTGAAAAAGTTGCGGAAGCAGAGGCAAAATATCAGAATGAAAGAAAAGAAAAAGAAATTATCCAGCTACAAAAAGACAAGGAAATTCAATCCCTTTCCCTCAAACAAAAGTCAACACTCAATTATATTTTATTGGGCTCTTTGACTGCGCTGTTAATCGTTGGCTTGTTAGGATATCGGAATATTCGCCATCGTCAGCAGTTGGCAAAGCAGCAGGATGAATTGCAGCAACGACGAATCAGCGAGTTGGAAAAAGATAAACAGTTAGTAGCGGTAGATGCTATGATAAAGGGGCAGGAAGAGGAGAGAAGCCGGCTGGCAAAAGATCTGCATGACGGCTTAGGTGGTTTACTTTCAGGTGTAAAGTTCTCAATTAGCAATATGAAAGACAATTTAATAATGACTCCCGATAATTTGGCTGTATTTGAGCGGTCATTGGATATGCTTGATACATCCATCAGGGAACTCCGCAGGGTCGCTCATAATATGATGCCGGAAATGCTCAGCAAATTTGGCCTGGATGAAGCATTGAAAGAATATTGTAACAGCATCAATGCTACGAAACTGGTTGTCGTTAAATATCAGTCGCACGGCATGACAACCCGTTTAGAAATGGCGGTTGAAATTGTTATTTACCGCATTATACAGGAGCTGCTTAACAATAGTTTGAAGCATGCAGCGGCCACGGAAACTTTCGTTCAATTGATCAGGGAAGGAAACCGTTTGAATGTTGTTGTAGAGGATAATGGTAAAGGGTTTAATGTAAACGCTCCTGAGAATAATAGAGGTGCCGGACTTGCAAACGTACGCAGCCGGGTAGATTATTTGAAAGGGCAACTGGATATTCATGCTGAGGATGGAAAAGGAACATTGATAAATATTGAATTCAACATCTGACTATGATTCGAGTATTTATTGTGGATGATCACCCGCTTGTAATAGAAGGACTGCTCTCCATATTGCAACATGAAAAAGGGATTGAGTATGCCGGGCAGGCGATGAATGCAAATTCCTGCCTGGGATACTTTGTAAATAATACTGCCGACGTGGTTCTTATGGACATCAGTATGCCCGGTATGGATGGGGTGGAACTGTGTTCCGTGATGAAACTCAAATACCCGGGCGTGATGATCCTTGGCCTGAGTTCATTTAACCAGGGATTATACATAAAAAAAATGATGGAAAATGGCGCCTCTGGTTACATTCTCAAAAATTCCTCCAAAGAAGAGCTACTTGCAGCAATAAAAACAGTAAACAAAGGCGACATTTATTTCAGTGGTGAAACCGGCGAAGCACTGAAAGCATATAACGTATCGGAAAAAAATAAACTACCAGAACTATCTCCAAGAGAAAAGGAGATCTTAGGATTGATTGCAGAAGGTTACACCAACCCACAAATTGCAAAAAAAATATTCCTGAGTTCATTCACCGTTGATAGTCACAGAAAAAATTTATTGGCGAAACTGCAGGTAAAAAATACGGCCTGCCTTGTGAGGCTTGCAGTGGAGAATAAGCTTATCTAGAGTGTAACGCAAGAGCGGAAGCTAAATACCTCATAGTTTTTTCCAGTACTTAAAATAAAAAAGGACAACCTTATCAAAAAAAGAGTTGTCCCCTGTAGTTACCCGACCTGGATTCGAACCAAGACAAACAGAATCAGAATCTGTTGTGCTACCGTTACACAATCGGGCAATGAGCTGCAAATATAAAAAGATTTGAGTAAATTAAGATCAGAGATCCTGTATGGCAATTTTGCGTTTTACTTTAAGCGCTTTAAAATGAGATGGTGTAAGGCCGGTAACTTTTTTAAACTGGCCGGACAGATGTGCTACGCTACTGTAATTTAATTTATAAGCAATTTCTGTAAGCGTGTAATCATGAAATAAGATCAGCTCCTTTGCTTTTTCAATCTTTAAAGAAATAATATATTTTTCAATCGTACAGGCTTCCATTGCAGAAAAAAAAGAGGCCAGGTACGCAT
>JBDSIB010000166.1:0-8701 GCA_039918155.1 Ferruginibacter sp. | reverse complement strand
AATATCCGGGAAAAGATATGGGAGAAATAGCAGCACGTAATCTTATTTCTCATCTCAAAGGAATTACCAATATTAAAAACACAAATACTATCGTAGTCCATTCAGAACTTATCATCAGAAAATCTTCTCTGAAAAAATAGTGATGGATATAAACTTCTGATATTTAATTCTTAAATATGTAACATAAGATTGCAGAAATCTGTTTAAGCTAAAATATTTGTGAAACTACTTCACTTGTTTTACTGCATTTTCTACCAACTCTTCCGGTTTTTTACATAGCTTATTTGTGCAAACATATATGAGCGTTTTATCACTAACCAGTTTATTCTGAAGTAAGGGAAGATCTTCCTTATCTGTACTACCCATAACCATACAGGTTGGAAGGTAAAATTGTTGAAAAGTTTTGTTTTTGATAAGTGCATCTGTGCCAACGATTACTACTTCATAAGATTTTGCTGTGGAGAGTCCGGCAAGTTGTCCCCACTGAGCGTAATATTGCGGCATTTTAACCGCACGGTTTGCAACTACATCCAGCATTTTTAAACTCATATTAGTATAGATTGTATCAGTATATACAATGCCAAGCTTGTAAATCACCTGCGCTATCACTGCGTTTGAAGATGGGATACTTTTGTCGGTCGTTTCTGTAATCTGATTATGCAATCCTTTAGCCAGTGATTGCGAAAAATAAAAAAGCCCAGAATTATTATTATAAAAATGAGCAATTGAATAATCTGCTAATTGCCTGGCCAAGGTTAGCCAATGTATTTCAAAACTAACTTCATAAAGCCTTATAAAGGCAGCAGCCGTCCATGCATAATCTTCCAGAAACCCTGAAACAGAAATACCACTACTTAGATAACTATGTTTTAAACTGCCGTCTTTTGAAAGTAAATTTGTTTCTATGAAAGTTGAAAGCTGCTTCGCTTTTGTAAGATAAGCCTCATCTCCGGTGGCAGCATAAGCATCTGCTAAGCCTTTAAGCATAATACTATTCCATGATGTAATTATTTTTGAATCAACTGTTGGTTTTGTACGTTTATTTCTTTGCATCAACAGCTTGCTTTTTGCTACTTCCAGTTTTGATTTAAAATCTGCAGGGTCTATTTTTTTAGCAGTTGCAAATTCTTCCGGAGTTTGTGTAGCATATAAAACATTTTTGCCATTTTCCCAATTGCCCCTACCTATTACATGAAAATATTCTGCAATTATTTTCTCATTATTTAAAGCATTAAGAAATTCTTTTTCGCCCCACGAATAGTATTTTCCTTCGCCGGTTTCAGAATCAGCGTTTATTGAACTACAGTATCCCCCATCGGGCGAAGCCATATTTTTGTCGACGAATGCAAGTGTTTGTATTAATACTTTTTTGTAAAATTCATTTTTGGTTAGTTGATAGCCATTGGCATACATACTCACCATTTGTCCATTGTCGTAAAGCATTTTTTCAAAATGAGGAAACCGCCAGGCTGAGTCAGTAGTATAGCGTGCAAATCCTCCGCCCAACTGGTCGTAAATACCACCTAACGCCATTTTATCAAGTGTAGTTGTGGCAATAGTTAAAGCCTTATTGTCTGCAGCAATATAATGTCTCATCAACATGAATTCAACAAACGCAGGGTTTGGAAACTTATGTGCACCACCTAAGCCGCCATTTAAAATATCTGCATGCTTTATAATGCTGTCGGAAAATAGTTGATATATAGCCTGTTGAGATCTGTTATCTATTAAATCAGCTGAGTCAGGACGAATAATTTGCTGATCAGCCATTCCATTCTTCAATGCATCAGCCTGTGTAACTACAAGTTTATTTTGTTCTTTGTAAGTTTTCGCAATTTGAACTAACACGCTGGTCCAGGCCTTTTTTTGATAATAAGTTCCGGCAAAAAAAGCTTCCCCATTTGGCAAGGCAAATGCGTTTAAAGGCCATCCGCTACTACCTGTTAAAAGCTGAAGTATATTACTATACTGATTATCAATATCCGGCCGTTCCTCTCTATCTACTTTTATGCAAATAAAATTTTCGTTCATAATACGGGCAACAGCCGTATCCATAAAAGATTCTTCTTCCATGACGTGACACCAGTGACACGCCGCATACCCAATGCTTATCAACAAAGGTTTATTTTCTTTCTTTGCTTTGTCCAAAGCTTCGTCACCCCATTCATACCAGTCAACCGGATTATCGGCATGCTCTTTCAAATATGGGCTGGAAGCATGCTGAAGATGATTTTTAAATGTATGATCAGGGCTTTTACAACTCAACTGTAACATTAAAATCAGCAGAGAGGCAAAACCAATAACTGCAGTGTTTACATGTAAGCATTTTTTCCTCATAATCATTTATGCATTACTTATGCTTGTCCTCAAAAAGACGCAGCTTATCATTATTGGAACTTACTAATATTCCCCAGTGGTCATTCATTTTTACCGGTTGTATATCTTTTACATTATACGGAACAAAAAAGCCACTTTCCAAAGGTTTATAACTTTGAAACTGCAGGTTACCAAGTCCTTTAAGAAACAAGCCTGGCGAAGCATCTGCCGGTGTTGTTTCCACTTCCACATCAAATTTATTTCCTGCAATAAGAATATCTTTTTTTCCGTCCCCATCAAAATCTTTCACAATAATTCCGTTAACTGTAGAAAATTGTGCTTCTAAAGGAAGTTTCTTTTGTGTAAACTTTCCTTTATCATTTACAAAGATCACTGTTGAAAAAAGATGTGCCTGGTAATGCAGGGCTGTTTTCAATTGGTCTTCTCCTAATATACCTGATAGGTCTGTTTCTGCAAAAGACAAATAAGTTGGAAATTTCTGCGCTATCATCGGGCATTGCTGTGAAGTACATTCTCTTCCACGGATTGGCACCGTTATATTATTAAGGTGTTTAGCAAGAAAAATATCATTGGTACCATTACCATCAAAATCTTTTGCATACACTTCAAATGGCTTATCAATACTCGCCTGAAATTTATAATTTTCACCCAGGTTGCCTGCAATTATATCAAGATCACCATCCCCATCAATATCATCAACCACCAATTTGTCCCACCAACCTTCGGTATTCTCTAATCCATAGTTTGAAGAAATGTCTTTCATCTTACCTGCCGAATATTCAAATATTTTAATCGGCATCCATTCTCCTGCTAAAATTAATTCTGGTTTTTTATCTTTATTTATATCTGCCCAAACAGCAGATTTTACCATACCAACCCTGGAAAGTTCCGGCGCTATTTGATTTGTTTTATCAACAAACTTCCCTTTTTCATTTATTAAAAGATAACTCAAAGGTGGTTGCGGATATTTATGTGCTACAACTTCTCCTCCCCTGAAAATATCCATGTCTCCATCACCATCTAAGTCCGCAACAGTAACACATGAACCGCTGCTTAGCGTTGCAGGAAGATTATTTGATTTCGTAAAATCACCCTTTCCATCATTTAGATATAACCTATCCTGATACATTGGAGATCCTTCGGGATATTCGCTGCCGCCACTAACTACATATAGATCAAGATCCCCATCGCCATCGGCATCAAAGAAAACAGTGCCCATGTCTTCATATTTTTTATCGGCTTCAAATGCTGCAACAGGTTTCTTTATAAACTTCCCGTTTTGCTGCAGGTACAAACACCCTGCCTGGTCTTTTGCTCCACCGACATAAAAATCTTCAATACCATCGCCGTTCACATCACCAGTAGCAATGAAAGGACCATCCTTACTGAATTGATGCGGCAGTAATACCTGGTCGGAATATTCATTGTAATTATCTTCTTTATGTAGAAATGGGGCTGAAAGTAAATTACCTGCTTCAGCAAATAATGGATTAAAAATTCGGGAATGACTAATGCCTGATACTGCTTCTTTATAGTTGACTTTTACAACCTCGTTGGCAGAAATATTCTTCAGCGTATTGGATTTACCATCTTGCCACACAATTACTGCACTGTCTATACCTTGTTTTTTGCCCAATCCAAAGTGAACGATTGGCTCACTGCAAGAAAGATAGCCTCTGACGGTTTTTTGTTGGAAGAACTGCTGCAATTTTCCATCGTAGTATAAGGAAATTTTAGCGCCAATCCCATCAGGATTTCCGGCCGGACCCTGTAATTTAAACCGTAGGTAGTTATTTTTTTTATTTTCTACGTTTTCGTATAGATCAGCAACTCCATCAAGGTTATTTATTACCAGGTCAAGGTCACCATCATTATCAAAATCAGCCACTGCAGCTCCATTTGAGAAAGTGCTGTCTTTAAACCCCCAGCCTTCTGAAACATTTTCAAATTGTAAACCTCCCTTATTTTTAAATAGAAAATTTCTTACTTTAATTGGATTATAAATTTCCATATAATCTTTAAATCCTTTTTCAAACATCTCATCTGCAGAATGATACTTATTCATATTTGCCTGAATGTACATGTTCTGTTTCTGCTGAATGTCACCGTCAAATAAATCTCTGCGGTAACCGTTTGCTACAAAAATATCCCGACTACCATCATTATCAAAATCGCATGCTAATGTTGACCAACTCCATTCCGTTTTAGCGATGCCTGCCATCTGAGATACATCGCTGAAAAAACCATTGCCTTGGTTTAAGTGCAACATATTATGCATGTATTGCCTCTGAAAACCACTGTCAACAATTGCCTGAAAGCCTTCCACATCCATGCGTGGCATGGATACTTTAGAACGTTTATAATCCTGTGAAAGCATTTCCATGACTAAAATATCTTCATACCCATCGTTGTTTAAATCTGCAATATCTGCTCCCATAGAAAATAAGGAGACATGATTGGTCATACTTTTTACTTCATCTTTAAAAGTTCCGTCTTTTTGGTTAATGAATATGTAATCATTGTCGGCATAGTCATTTGAAACAAAAATATCCTGATACCCATCATTGTTCAAATCGGCAGTTACAACACTTAAAGCGTATCCATAGCTATGGCTTATACCTGCCTGCACACCGACTTCAGTAAACTTTCCATTATCATTTCTATACAATTTATTGCGGCATTTTTCCGGAGGGTCTTTTTTTCCGGATACCATTTTAGACAAGCCAAGGTAAAAAGAATCAGGCCTGCTGCTTAGATACAGATCAAGATCATTATCATTATCCATATCAAAAAAAGCCGCATGCATTGTGTAGCCATCATCATCCAATCCATATTGCTTTGCCTCTTCTTTAAAAGTAAGATCGCCTTGATTGATGTACAATAAATTTCTTCTGTCACTATCTGAATCCCTGTACCCACCTTTACAAACGTAAATGTCCAGCAACCCATCATTATTTATATCCACAAGCGTAACCCCATTGCTCCAGCCTTTGCCACCATCTACACCTGCTGATGCTGTTATGTCCTTAAACTTCATTCCGCCTTCATTCAGGTATAACTTATTAGGCACTTCATTACCTGTAAAGTAAATATCCATCAGTCCATCATTATTAAAATCCCCTACAGCTACTCCTGCTCCGTTATAAACATAAGCAAACGAATCAAAATAATTTTTTTGATAATTCTCATCTACATTATTTTCAAAAGTAATTCCACTTTTTGAAGGAGCAACTTTCTGAAATACCGGATCTACTGATGAGGTATTTTTATCATCTTTAACTTTATTATTACAACCTGTATTAATGAAAAAAAAAGAAAATAAGAAACCTAATCCCACGAAAAAATTCAATATTTTTTTTGACATCTTATAATTTTAAAAAGCTTTATTCTTCGCCTACGTAAGATAAATATTTCTTCCATACCGCTGCTGCTACATTGCGCCCAAGTTTCAGCCCTTCTACATTTTCACTTTGTATATGATACCCGCCAAGAACACGGGATATACCCGCCATGTTAGCTGTTTCGGTGAATGTAGGGAATTTTAATATTACGGGAGCGCCAAGGTTATCAGGCTCAGTTAGTTCTCCTGGGGTACGTTTTACTTCGGCGCCAAAGCGGTCACTTCCCGTAAATAATTTTAATATTTCACCACATGCACCGCTTATTGTACTGTGGCCTGAAACGTAACTGGGAAAAGCAGGACACAAAAATGCATCCGGAGAATAAGGTCGCCAGTTTTCTCCTTTCATTTCTATCCAACCCTTTCCAGGTCCACCCCATCCTCTGATCATTTTATCTTTAAAATAATAATGAACCAGTGCGTAAGGCCGTGCATAATCATAATACATTTTGGTATCCCAACAGGCAATAAAAGCATCCATTGCAGTGCCCTCCACAGCAAAATACATCTTCACATCATCATCAAGTGTATGATTATCTCTTACTGAAACATCCTGTGCAAAAACAAGCCAATGCCCCGCCTGTTGCACAGAACGTGGGCCATCTCTCATAAATTCTACCAGGGCTTTTTGTTCATTGGTAAGATATGACTGTAAGTTTACTACTTCAGTAACTTCTTTTTTAAATTCTTCGGATCCTATTACAGGTGGAGGAGGCGACCTGAATTGATTTCCAGAATCAAGCATAAGTGGTTTTACCAACTGCCATTGTGCGGTTAAACAACCAGGTGCATATTTGACGCCTTTACTATCTAAAAAATATTTTGGTTGCCAATGGCGGATATCATTCATTGTATCCACCGGATTAACAGGTTTATAGCCTGTATAATCGGAATAAGCTATTCCATTTGTACCGGACATTGTACCAGTTTGGTTTGACCCATCATTCATCCTGGCTTCTACTACAGTTTTTGCTGCCAGGTTACCAATACCTTCCGGCGTTTCGGGGTCGAGTGTTTTATTATCGGGATCAAAACCGAAAGCTTTCATTTTATCCCTGAGCAGGACTGAATCCGAATAATAATAAACAAGCATAGTGCGATATGCAGCATAACTTAAGGCAATTTCTTTATTTTTTAAAGTCCTTTTATTTTCAGGTACACGTTTTACCTTTTGTAAATAAACCGGTTTTGCTTTTCCATCATACCTTGACCATGCATCAAATGCAGCAGTCCATATAAGTCCTAAAAATCTTGAAGTTACCGTAGGTCGTGGTTTAAATCTTTCTGTATCATTGGCTGTCAGTTCCAAAGATACTGCACCCCACTTATAGGCTATATTATCTGCGCCTTTTGGCTCTTTAATAACCTGCCTGGTATTACCACAGGAACACAGTGTAAAAACTAAAATGTACTTTGTAAATTTTTTATTTATTGACAGCATTATTATATTATTTTCCCTTAAAATAACAAACAACTGGTATTGAAATAATTCAATTAGTGTTTAAAAAAAAGTTCACTAAAGATTCTAAAAAAGCATTGTCTTTTAAAAACAACACCGGGAAAATGATCCCGGTGTTGTTTATAATTAAAAGCTACTGACGTTAAAAATAACCAACGTTTTGAGGGAATTTAGGTCCTTCAGTAACCAGATCTATCTGGGACTGTGGAATAGGCCTAAGCATATTGTAAGGTTGTACGCCCGGAGCTACTTGCTCTGTATTGTACATATTTACCCTTTCTACCAGTTTTTGAGTACGTGAAAGATCCCACCATCTACAATCTTCTGCAAATAATTCTCTGCTTCGCTCTTCTAAAAGAAAATCAATAGTCATTTGCCCTGCTGTAACCTGCTGTGCAAGAACTGCAGCCGCATAATCAGAAGGCGTTTGATTTGCTTTTAATGCAGCCCTTGTTCTAAGAACATTAATCATTGTTGCAGCATCCGCTGTAGTAGCACCTCCCTTAATTGCAGCCTCAGCAGCAATTAAATATAATTCTGAAAAACGGAATAATATATAAGGCCTGTCTGAATAGTCATTCATCTGCCCCCTTGTTGAGTCATCAAATTTTCTCACACTTGGAAAAAGGCCGGCAGTATATTTAACTGTAGCGCCTGCTAAATGATCAGGCTCGAGGATCACACCCTTAAAAGCTGCCCTTTCCGCCGGCGTAACTAGCCTATCTGCCATCCATATAGATGTATCCACTCCGTTAATAAGGGTACCCCTTGGTGTTGTTGCTCCTGTAGTTCCTTTAACTGACTCCGCTACACTATTGGACAGCCACGCAGTTTGGAATGTACCTTGATAACGTGAATCAGTAGCCCTGTTGGCAAATGCTACATCAATTATGTATCGTGTATTTGGCCTGATACGTTGAAAAGGCCTTCCGTTTTGAATATCCCTTACAGTCATATTTGCTCCTCCGGATGCCGGATAATTAGCATTTACAGTCGGATAATTAGGCCTCCAGAAGAAGTTCGATTTATTTTCATTACCGTTTACTGCACCAGCACCAACTGCAGAATTCTGGCCAAATTTTATATCTTTTGTATGGTCAATTACCATCACAACTTCTGAGCTATACTCATTTCCTTCTTTAAAAACCAAAGGGAAATAAGGCAAGAGGTCAAGTTGGTAAGTGGCCTTATTATCAATAAGACTTTTTGCAGTTGTATATGCGCTTGTAAAATCAGAACCCTGTGCTGCGCTTGACCATCCTCTCCACAAATATGTTTTGGATAAAAGGAATAGAGCAGTTGCTTTACACGCCGGTTTACCCAAACCAGCCGCAGGAGTATTTGGTAAATCTGCTGCAGACTCTGTAAAATCCTTAATTATCTGAGCGTACACATCTGCCAAAGGTGCAGGCGCATCGGATGCTGATGCAGACGTATTAAAAGTAGTATGCAGTGGTACAGCACCAAAAGTAGTAACCAGATAATAATAACAAAATCCACGCAGA
>JBDSIB010000165.1:0-10067 GCA_039918155.1 Ferruginibacter sp. | reverse complement strand
GAAACAGACCGGCCGGTATACAATGATAGATTTGACGGCGCACATTTACTCTTTAATAATATTACCGGCAGTATCAACAATGTCTTGTTTTTGAATGATACTTTATCGGCCGACATTTCTTTAGCCGCAAAAGAAAGAAGTGGCTTGCTTATAAAAAAGCTGCAAAGTAATATGAAGTTAACGCCGGAGCTGATGGAATTTAAGAACCTCACGCTGGAAACGAACCGCAGCAAACTGGGTAATTATTATGCCATGCATTATAACCAGTTCAATAATGATTTTAGCAGCTTTTTACACAGCGTTACATTGGATGCATCTTTTATCAACAGCACGATAAACAGTGATGACCTTGCGATTTTCTCTCCCAATTTAAAAAGCTGGAAACGCATCTTCCAGATAGAAGGAACTGCCAAAGGAACCATCGATAATTTCTCTACAAAGAAAATGAAAATAAGAACCGGCAATACTTTTATTGACGGCGATATTGCTATGCGTGGGTTGCCGGATATCAATGCAACTTTTATCGATTTCAAATCGAATATTTTACAAACGAGTTACAATGATCTGGTTACAATTATTCCATCAATAAAAAATGTAAAAGATATAGCACTACCAAAATTAGGAGCTATTACTTACACCGGTTATTTCACCGGCTTCATAAGTGACTTTGTTACATACGGAAATTTTAAAACAAACCTTGGCGGCATTACTGCGGATCTGAATATGAAGATTCCGGAAGGCGGGCGCTCGTCCTATTCCGGTAAAATTGCCACTACCAATTTTAATATCGGTACTTTTTTAAACAAACCGCAATTAGGTATTGTAACAGCTGCTACTAAAATTAAAGGCCAGGGCTTTACACTCGATGATTTAAAAGCCAATGTAGATGCCACGGTTAAAAGATTTGATTTTAATGGTTACAGTTATCAGAATGCGATCATAAATGGCGATTTCGAAAAGCAATTATTTAAAGGTCATTTATCCATTGATGATCCTAATCTGAAAATTAATGGACTGGATGGTGCATTGAATATTTCTACAAAAGAAATTGCCTTTAACCTGGATGCAGATGTAGCACATGCCAATCTGAAAAATCTTTTACTTACCAACGATAATCTTTCTTTATCCGGATTGTTCAGCCTGAACTTTACAGGGAATAATATTGATAACTTTTTAGGGACGGCAAGAGTGAATGATGCCGTTTTAAAACACGACAGCACAAAATTGTCCTTTGATTCATTGACGTTAAAATCTGAGTTTATCGAAAATAAAAAACTGCTTACGTTGCAATCAAATGAACTGGATGTAACCCTTAACGGACAATTTAAAATATTAGAATTGCCGGATGCATTTACCTTCTTCCTTTCAAAATATTACCCCTCCTATTTTACCCTGCCAAAGCATGCCATCAGCAAACAGGATTTTACTTTTAATATTAAAACGCATAATGTAGATGAGTACATTAAGCTGTTTGATAATAAACTAAGTGGTTTTAATAACTCTGTTATAAAGGGCAGCGTTGGTATTCAGAATTACCAATTAAAAGTTGATGCTACAGTGCCAGAGTTTAGTTATGATGGAAAAGTATTCACCAATGTAAATCTGCAAAGCTCCGGCACAAAGGATACGCTTAACACACAAATTGCTGTTGAAGATATTGCTATAAATGATAGTCTTCATTTTCCACTAACGAGGCTGGGTATTTCTGCAAATAATAATTTATCACTGATAAAATTAAACACTACCGGTAGCAAAATTATTGGTGATGCAGAATTGAATGCAAGCATACAGTCACTTAATGATGGTATAAAAATTCATTTCTTTCCATCGTCTTTTGTAATAAATAATAAAAAATGGCAGCTTGAAAAAGATGGAGAGATCACCCTTCGCAGAAAGTTTATTGATGCTAATGAAGTGAAATTTTATCATGACAACCAACAGATCGTGATATCTACAGAGTTAGATGAGTTAACTGATAACAGAAACCTTGTTGCAAAACTTTCTAATGTTGATCTTGATTTTTTGCCAGTCATCCTTAAGAGCCCTAAGATAACCGGCTTGGTAACGGGTACGGCTACCCTTGTAAATCCTTTTGGTAAACCTATAATTCAGTTTTCCGGCGTAGCCGATAGTTTCCGCCTCGATGATAAATTTATAGGCAAAATAAATCTTACTGCAGATGCCAACACCAGCACCGGTCTTATAAAATACAAAGCCGATGCAGATAACCCGGAAAATCAATTTACAATTGATGGTTTTTACAATTATAAAGATTCTACAGGAAATCAGTTAAGTGCTATTCTGAAAGCAGGCAGGTTAAACCTCGATATTCTGCAACCTTACCTTGGTACTATCTTCAGCCAGATGGGCGGCATTGCCCAGGGAGATATTAAAGTATACGGAGGTAACGGTCACCAATACATGACGGGAGATGCAACTATTACAGGCGGCATTTTAAAAATAGCTTATACCCAATGTAAATATTTATTTGATAAACAAACCATTCATTTTGCAGAGGATGAAATTGATATCGGCACCATTAAATTAAAAGATACGCTGAACAATGAAGGCGTAGTCTCAGGTAAAATGCATCATACTTTCTTTAAAGATTTTTCTTTTGAGAACATGCGTTTCGAAACAGAAAAAATGATGCTGCTGAACACTACCAAAAAAGATAACCAGCAGTTCTATGGCAATGTCATTGGCCATGCCGTAATGACGATGAGTGGCCCGGTTACTAACCTGCAGATGAATATTGATGGCGCTCCAAGTTCTTTAGACAGCAGCCATATTTATTTGCCTACCGGCGATAGCAAAGAAAACAATGCGGTAGATTACCTGGACTTTGTACAGTTTGGTAGTTTGGTAGATAAACAATATTCAAGGGATCAATCTGCAAATATTGTAGTAAACCTTAACCTTACTGCAAACCCTGCCTGTAAAGTAGACGTTATACTGGATGAAGAAACCAATGATGTAATAAGAGGCCAGGGCAATGGCCGTTTGGCCATACGGGTTGGAAATAAAGAACCCCTAACCATAAGGGGTAGGTACGATATTACCAATGGCGAATACACTTTTAACTTGCAGACTTTTTTAAATAAATATTTTACCGTAAATGAAGGATCTTCTATTACGTGGAATGGTGACCCGCTGGCTGCTATAATAGATATTGATGCAGAATACCTTGCCAAAAATGTAAATCTAGCCGGTGTATCAGGAGCAACAACCAGTTTAAGTACCGGAACCAATTATACGCAGAGAGATGATATCAACATCATTGCCCATCTCAACGGAAGTCTTAAAACCCCCAAAATAACTTTTGACTTTAAGCTGCCTGAGACAAGTGAAAAGAACAAAGATTATATTTTGGTAAAGCGCCTGGATGATTTTAAAAATGATGAGAACGAAATGAACAAACAGGTAGCCAGCCTGCTGTTGTTTAATACTTTCATCGTGGGAGATCAGAATTTTTTATCCCAGGATAATACGCTGGCGTTTGCAACCAGTACCATTGGCGGTGCCATCAGTGGTTTTCTTACCAATACTTTTAACCGGCAGTTAGAAAAAGCTACCAAAGGCGTTATCTCCAGTTATATAGATATTAATCCAACCTTCAGCCTTCAAAAAACGGCATCGGCCATACAGGCAAATATCCGTGCCGGCCTTAAAATTTTATTGAGCAGTCGCTTAAATATTCTCATCGGTGGCAACCTCGATTACAATGATCCGTATGCGCTCACCACACTCGACCGCAAAGGTTTGTTCACGCCCGATATTACCATTGAGTGGATATTGAACAATGACGGATCGCTAAGGGTAGTAGGTTTTAACCGCACCAGTGTCGACATCACAACGGGACAGCGTAACCGCTCCGGTGTGCAGCTCTCCTACCGCAAAGATTTTAATAAGATCGGCGATATTTTTAAAAGCAAAAAAACAATACAAGCCAGGGAAGAAACAAAAGTAACACCGCTTAATAATTAATTTCAGTTAAGAAAAATATTGGGGCTGTGAGCAGTATACAATAATCAGCTTTTGTTGCGGCCGTGCGCTGTAGCCCTCGTTCCTTGGGGCTGTCGCTTCCGTCCCCCAGCCATTCAGCATTACATCATTGTTCAACAATTAAGCGGAAGTGTTTTTATTATTGTTGGTTTTGGTTAAAGCGTATCGTACATCTTTGCCATCAGTTACTTTTTTCACAAACTATCTGGAAAATATTTTAAGCATCTTATAAAAATTGGAAAGTTGTATTACCGCAACTTATTAATTGCAATATGTGCTTCGCAAAAGTGGACCAAGTTGTTGAAGATGAGTAAAACAATATTTTTAAAAAAACGAGATTGGATGTTCGTATATTGGGAAATACAAACGTTAGCTGCTATTATAGACATCACGTTCCAAAAGAATTTTATTTTTATGACAAAATCCAAAATAGTAAACTGCTTAATTTTCCTTCTGACAATTTCTTTTTTAAGCTGCAAAGGACAAGCCCAAAAGGCTGCACCAAAACAAGACTTAAAAGACCCGATAACAATTATTCAAGAGAATGAAAAAAAATCCACTGAAAAACAAAACGACAATCTGGGAGAATTAATTTCAACCATCTCTTTTAAAGTAAAAACAGACAATAAAAAAGATTATGAAGATGGATTTATTCCATGGGCAAGTCTAGAAAAACCCAAACAGGATATTCCAAATTTATATAACAAAGATGAAATTGTAATTAAGGACACAGTGATAAAAATAATCATTGACTATCCTTTGACGAATCAATATGAATTTTCGCTTACTTCTACCAACGGTTTTACAAGACAACAACTACTTTTAGAAATAAGTAATCACTATTTCGAGCTTTATGACGAAGAAGAAAAAACTGCAACAATAAAGACCATTCCAATTGCAAAGAGAAAGACAATGTATAATAGAAATCAGACAGATGGCAAGTACGGTATTTGGGGACACGATATCGCAGATTTAGTTTTGGATGAGATTTTAGTTTATAAGACAACAGGCGGACAGATTGTTCTATCATTAAATATTGAGTCTTGAAAAAATAACAGAAACCAACACGGTTTGGGAATAAGGCGGGGCGATGAAATGACCTGACTTCTTATAAATCTTACTATGAAAAAATGGTCCAATATTATATTTGAATAGCAACGTTGAAAAATTTAAAATTTTGGCAAACAATAGCTTTTGCAAAACAGACGATTTTAAAATATTTTCTGACGACACAATAACTCAACTTGATAAATATAAAGACAAGAATAATTTAACCTTAATTCACGAAGCTTCTATATATACAACAAAAGGATTTCTTTACTTTTTATTCATTGCAACCTCACTATACATATTATCATTCATAATTGAGAGCAAGGACCTAAGACCTTATATAGGTTTTGGTGGAGGTTTCTATTTATTAATAATGTGGATTGCATACTTTAACAAACGTAACTTTAGAAATAAGTAAACGAAAGCCGACATTGAGTTTTATGCAAGTTTGGCTTGACATTGTGACATCGCAAATCTCAACTTCAATTTTAGCAGACGAATACGTATCGGCTTTTGTTTATAACTTCAACAAAATATTTTCAATCACTATCGGTTGTCGGCAGACGGAATTCTATTTCCCAACCTTCGCAAATACTCGATCTTTGTGCATCATACACAAACTTCGAAGACAGACATTATAGAAATGGAAACAAGACCTAAAATAAAACTTGCACTTTCTAAACTCGACAACAATGTGGAGTTGACAAGCAAAATATTTTTGGTCGTAATGTGGAGTTTGACACTTTATACTTTTTTAAAATTACCAACCACAGTTCCAATACATTTTAATGGTACAGGGCAAGCAGACAGGTATGGGAATAAAATGACACTTTTAATTTTACCTGTACTTGCGACAATAATATATTTTGGATTGACACAACTTAATAAGTATCCTCACATTTTTAATTACATGACAAAAATAAATGACGACAACGCAGAAAAACAATACACAATTGCGACAAGGATGTTGAGATTTTTGAAGTTGTCAATTTTATTGATTTTTTCGTTGGTAATTCTTTTCACTTACTTAACAACAATTGGTGTGGCAAATGGATTGGGATTTTGGTTTTTACCACTGACATTTGGACTATTACTTATTCCGACTATAATCTGCATTAGTCAATCTCTTAAGAAAAAGAATAACGTGGCTTGACAAGTACGAACGCACAATAAAAGTATTTGCAAAAGCAAAGCTTAAGGAAAATGCAACATCAGCTATGTACAAGCATGAGCAGCCGTTCCGGGAAACGTCTGTCGATAGGCATGACGCATTTGCCCACCATACATATCAACAACCCACACGAGTCTTAACAAACTTTGTTAGGCAATCTCATATAAATGAGCTTTAACGATAAATTTAGCAAATGATTTAACAGCATAGAATTTTAAAAAATCCGAACTTCATAAACCTATAGCTTTCACAGTAGAAAATTAACCCGATCTCTTACCATAACCGAGCTTATGAAAATATTAATCCTTCTATTTTTATTGTGTAGCCTGTTATTTACGCAGGCTCAAACTAAGACGGGTAGTAATGACCTGTTTTATTCCATTACAATTGGAGCAGGAATTGGGCGATCACCTGATTTTGAACTGAGCAAAATTGGAATAGGTGGAATAATTGATTTTAGTTTACAGAAAAATAAATCATTAGCAACAATAGGCTATCGTGGAACAGGAGAGTTTCAATTTTTAGCCCCATCGTCTCCTGCAGTTACAATGACGAGTATTGATCTTTTGTATGGAAGATGGTTGACGGATAAAAAAGTAAGTGTTTCAATTAATACCGGTATTGGACTGGTAGGAAGTTTGCGACGGGGGCAACTTCTGTATGTTGAGCCCGGGCTCTTTGGTGCAGCACATTATGAAAAATTAAGATCATTTACTATAGGGCTGCCAATTTCTTTAAAAACAATGCGCTCAATATCAAAACACGTAGCAATTGGACTTGAGAGTTATGTAAACATAAATACCATCAACACATTTTACGGATTAAATTTATGTTTAACTTTTAAAAAATATAAATTCTGAGGAATTAATAAAGATGAGGGTAAAAACATTAAAAATATATGCGTCTTAAAGTGTTGACACATTTATAATATTCTTTAAACTTAAATTATGATAAAATCTTCATTCTTATTTTTTCTCTTTGCACTATCCGCTCTTGCATCATTTTCACAAACCGAGTCTCAAACTCAAAAAGAATGCAGGATCACAAGTGGAATTGGTATTGCTGCTGCAACTAAAAATACTAAATCACCAGGAAAAGATGTGTGATTGCAACTTGACTACATGCTATCAGAAAATTTTTCTTTAGCAACAGAGTATGAGAATATGGCGTACACACAGCCCGGCTATTATAAAGATTTGCCGGTAGACCCAAATGAGATAAAAGTTGTTGATAATAATTTTTCTTTGCTATTAAAATATCATATTAAAACGAATTCAAAATTAAAAGCTGCTGTTGCAACCGGTTGGACATATACCACAAGGCAGAGTGACTATTATTTTTATGAGAGTGATAGCGTATCACAACGCTGGTTCAGAGCTGTATCATCTTTCAATGATTATAGAATTCCTTTGTTGCTGGAAGTTGAATATCCCCTTTCTAAAAAAATTAATATCCAGGCAAGAGTAAAATATAATTTAAATCCGCAAAATGGTGATACCTACTCAAGTGGTATTGGACTATCATTGAAGTTGTAAATACCGCCAAACAAAATTTACATAACACACAGAAGAAGGTTTTCATATTCCTTCTTCTCTCTTACGTACGCAACCACCGTTGCTTTCTGTATAACCGATGATAAAGCGGAAATGCAACATCCATTTATAAAAGATTTTTCTTCGGCAGTACTAAACGATTCTATTACTAACAAGTATGCAAGAGAAAATGGTTCTCTCATTATTACGCTGAAAGGCGCCAATGAAAAGATGAATCAAATGTTCATTGATAAAATAAAAAAGATAAGGGGAAGTTTAAATACTAACTATCGCCTTTATCAATATTTCACTTTGCTATATTTCATTTTCATACATTTGCGAAATTTTTAAAAACGCTTGATCATGGCTATAAGTACAAAATTGAATGAACGTTGTCAAGGCATATGTGAATTGTGCAATTCATCTCCGGCTATTCATGAATACATTGTGAGCCCTAAGAAAGATAACCTGGTTGAGAACGAGGTTGCATTGTGTGATACTTGTTTAAATAATATTTCAAACAAAGAAGAAGCTGATCATTGGCGTTGCCTGGAAGGCAGCATCTGGAATTCTGAACCTAGTGTGCAGGCGCTGAGTTATCGATTGCTGAATATTTATAAAGAACAGGAATGGGCCAATAATGTAATCAGTTCTATTGAACTTGATGAGAATACCATACAATGGGCAATGTCTTTTTTTGAAGTAGCTGAAACACATAAAGATGCCTTCGGTAATACGCTTGAAAATGGAGATAACGTAGTTTTAATTCAGGCATTGAATGTAAAAGGCACAAATTTTACCGCTGCCAAAGGAACTATCGTGAAAAGGATCAGGCTGGTGCCGGATAATACAGAACAGATTGAAGGAAAAGTTAATGATCAGACAATTGTAATTCTAACAAAGTTTGTAAAGAAAGGATAATACATCATCCTCCAAAAACATTCCGATCTAAAAAATCGTTTCTAAACTTACCCTTGGGATCCATTGATGTTGCCAGTTCACAAAAGTCATGCATCTTTGGATGCAATGCCTGCAGGCGTGCATACGGCGTAGTAAATAATTTACCCCAGTGAGGTTTTGCACTAAAAGGCGCAAGTTCTTTTTCTATTATGGATAATAACTTTTTTACTGAAGGCCAATCCGGTTTCCAGGTAAAGTGTATGGCTACACTTTGCTGCTGATAACACGGACTCAGCCATAGTTTATCGGCGGCAATGGTACGTATCTCACTAATTAAAAGATAGGGGCCAATTTGTTTTCCTAATTTTTGAATGGCAATAATTGCCTCCACCGCATTGTGCATGGGCACAAAATATTCTGATTGTAATTCTTGTCCGCTACTGGGTGTGAAGCCCATTTTAAAATGCGGCAATCTATCATACCATGGGGCGGGCACTCCCATTTGCTCCGTGCAATGTTCGGCTGAAATATTTGCTATCGGGTGCAGATCTTTTGTAGCAGCTTTAGCGCCGTAAAATTCGGCAGGAAAATTATAATTTTTTCCTTCTTCTATTTTTGTTTTGATCCATACCTCATTGATACTTTCCTGCTGCCAGTTAGTAAAAAGGCTGACGCTGTAGCCACTTTCTACAATTGTATTAAAATGACCTTTCAATTCTTGCAGTGGCAATTTTTCATACACATCCTGCCGCACCAGATAAGTAGGTAAAATATCAAGCGTTACTTTTGTAACGATGCCCAATGCACCTAAACCAACAACGGCCGCAAGAAATTTTTCACCATCTTTTTGCCGGGATAAATTAATAATGTCACCGGATGCAGTAACAATTTCCATTGCAGCAACGGCAGATGAAAGGTTTCCGTTTTTAACACCAGAGCCATGCGTAGCAGTTGCCACAGCGCCGGCAACAGATATGTGCGGCAGCGAAGCAAGATTATGTAAACCGTAGCCTTTGCTCCCCAAATAAGGACTCAGCTCGCCATATTTCATACCGGCATTCACCGTAACTGTATGTGCATTTTCATCTAAAAAAATATCGCCGCTCAACTCCATCATAGAAATGAGCTGATGATTACTATCTGCGATCCTGTTGAAACAATGTCTTGTTCCAATTGCTTTTATTTTTGGATATTTTTTTACCAAAGCCTGTACTTCCTCAATAGAGTGGGGATGGGAAATATTATTAGTACTAAAAGTAAAATTGCCCGCCCAGTTGGTTAGCTCCTTTTCCTGCTGAGATACAATCTCCCGTTTTATTAATTTGCCCGACATGGTTGCTGAAGATAATTTGATAAATGTTTTTCAATTGGTAACTTAAAAAATACCAGCGAAAATATTGCTGACTAAA
>JBDSIB010000164.1:0-21912 GCA_039918155.1 Ferruginibacter sp. | reverse complement strand
AGAGAATCTCCTAACTATAAAAAATGGCAACATTCCTAATCCGGAACTGGTAAATGAATTGGGTGTTTACACCGGGGGCTTATATCCTACACCGGTAAGGTTAACCTTCGGTGCAGATATTCAATTTTAAAATTTTAAATAAATGAACATGAACAAGCAATATGTTTTTAAAATAATACTACAGCTTCTTTCAGGTATTTGTTTGATGAACATTTCCTGTAAAAAGTATATTGACCAGGGGCCAATCACTTCTACCTATGGAGCAGAATTCTGGACGTCTCAGACTTCTGTAGAGCAGGCTTCACTGGCTATGTATGGACAACTGCGTAATTGCCTGAGGATTGCGCCTGCATATAACCATGGTGAAGCATCTATTTTTGTAAATGGCGACTTAGTTTCTGGTAACTTTCTGCCCATTAAAAATGATTTTCTGGATTATTCTTTAAAGGCCTCTAATGCTCCACCTTTTAATTTTTCTTATGTGCCTTATGGCAGTGATGTGTTGCAAAACTGGTCAAGATTTTACCAGTTGATAGCACAGTGCAACCTGATTTTAAAAAATGTGCCGGCTATGCCTTCTTCTCTTTTTGAAAGTGAGAGTAAAAGAAAAAGTTATATTGGCGAGGCTTTATTTATGAGAGCCTACACTTATTTTTATATTACCCGTATATGGGGAGATCCGGTATATGTTACTCAGTCTTATGATGATGTTGATTATGGCAATATTCCACCTCTGCCAAGGTCCCCTGAAGCTGCTGTATTGGATAGCTGTATAAAAGATCTTAAAACAGCTGCAGGTTACCTCGGCTATACTGCGGGCGATCCATCAAAAACACTCAGAGGAAATAAAGGAAGCGTAAATGCACTGCTTGCACATATATATGCATGGAAGCATGATTATGTAAATGCTCATTTAGCCTGCCAGGAAGTAATAAATAACGGCGGCTATAGCCTGGAACCCATAAGTACTTATAAAAATATATGGAAAGGTCAAAAGTCAAATGAAAGTATTTTTGAAATTTCCATGACCTATAATGCAAATGATCCAAACTTTTCTAACCAGAGTGCGTGGGCAGAAGCACAGTTTGATTGTTTTGCTACTTTCCTAAAAGGGCCGGTGGTGAATAATGAAAAATCACAATGTTGGGTATCTCCTATAAATGGTTTTATAGATGCATTTCTGGATACGACTAACGATTTAAGATACAAAGCAGCCTATGCACATATACCTGCGAGTAATGGTGATGTTGAAGGATACATAGTTATGAAATATACAGAATTTAATTACCAGAAGCCGGAAACCTTTACACTACCATATCTTAATAATAACCTGGTATTATTCCGCCTTTCTGATATTTATTTACTGGATGCTGAAGCACGGGCTTATACCAATGACCTTGAAGGAGCCAGAACAGCACTGTCAATGACCGAAGACAGGGCAGGAATTACAAGTTACCAGGACCCAACTAATCAATATGATATGGTGGATGAAGTTGTAATAGAAAGAGGAAGGGAACTAACAGGTGAGGGGCAATGGTATTATGATCTTATTCGTACCGAACCCACACAGGGCTGGCTGGAATATTTTGGTTATCCTACAGATAGAGTAAACCCTGTAAATAAAGGCTATTACTGGCCGCTGGATCTGGCAACTCTTTTTCCGCAAGACAAATTGCTGACTCAAAATCCGTGGTGGGCTACTCATAAATAGGAAAACCTTAAAACTAATTCCAATGGATTATAAAATAATTTTTATGAAAAAAACAGTAAGCCCGTTATTATACTTAGGCATTTTTACATTGCTTATTGTAAGCTCCTGTAAAAAAAATGATTACATCACCGGTGGAGTACCCGAAAATGTAAACATGTATAAAAATACAAGTACTTACGATGTACTGGCTAAAAATGCATTGTATGATACACTGATCAAAGTAATAAATGCAGCAGGTATAAAAGATAAAATAAATGCGCAGGGTAGTACTTTTTTTGCTCCCTCAGATTATTCAATTTACAATTACCTCGCTACTCGAACGTATGTATTGCAGAACACAGTAAACCAAAATGCCCAATTCGGTTTAGATTCTCTTTTGTATTACGTAAGTAATAATATAAACGGTACAAGAGATTCTTTATCTCTTTATCTTATTCCCCAGCTACTTACTTATAATATACTTACACAAACTGGTGCTTATTATAATACCGGTTTAGCGGGTGATAAAGTGATCGTTTCTTACGAACTTACAAAAGATCCTAACCAGGGCTACAATCCTGTAGTTTCAGGTTATCCAAGGTTGGTTTATTTTACACAAATGTGGTATCCGTATGATCTTAGTGATGATAACCCGGCAGGAAAAGTTCCCTTGAATATTGGCGTACATACGCTTGTAACATCTTCTGGTCTTCAAACTCAAAATGGCATCATTCATTCTCTCACCAATTCACATGTTCTGTTTTTTTACGGCACAAAACAGTAAAAATATTTTTATGATGAAAACATATAAAAAAATAGTTTTAGCAATAATTTTTGCAGGTGTAATTATTACTGGCGCTTTTACTTCCTGTACAAAAATTCAGGATGGCTTTCTCAGCCCATATGTTCAATATGCAGTAAATGAATTTTCTATAACAAGGGGGAGGGTGTCTACTTCTTATTCATTAATTACAGACGGTTCTAATATCCCTTTACATGTAAAGTGGACACATATTTATGATTCTACCGGAAAAATTGTTGATGATATTTTCAGAAAAAAATACCTGGTAGGAATCTGGACTGCTGCATACAATCCATTAACCGATAAAGACTATGCTTCTATTTTTGCAAAACGTGGTACCGATAGTTTGCCACCAATTGTTGTTAATGAATCTAATGGTACTATATCATCCAATAGCGGATCTCTTAATATTCCATTAGGTACCTATACTATGGATCTGCAGGTATCAAATTCTGCCGGCACTGAAGAATTAAAAAATATAATGAAAATTCATATCCTGGATGGCAAACCAATAGAAATTTCGCCGGAGACAGGAAACTTCAGTCTTTCTTTACTGGTTGCAAATACTGCCGGTGGGGCAGGCGCATCGGGAGGGTCTAATAACGGTACATTATTTAATGGTGCTAATAATCCATTTGTAAATTATAGTGTAACAAGACTTTCAGATACGCCTAATGTACTTACTATTAAAGTTGTAGATAAGAACGGCGTTAGCTTTAACCCGGCAGCAGGTGAAATTGCCAAAAGGCCTAACAGCGGATTAAACCCAAATCCACCATTCCTTCAGAACTTACAGGATTATGCTCCTGATACTTATGTAGCAACACCTACTGCTCTTTCTATTAAATATCCATTAGTGCCCTTTCCGATCGTATCACTGGGTAATGGGTTTAATATGTACTACCGTCTTCCCACTCAGTTTGTTGTAATAGATAGTACATCAAGCTGGACAAGCAATCCGGCAGGCAATTTTTACCAGGGAACATCAGATAGTCATTACAAAGGAACATACACTTTAGGAAAATATGATTATGCTTTAAGAATACCATTGCGTATACAGGTTCCCGGTAGTTATGAAATAAATATCAAACTTTTAAACGCAACACATCGGTAAATAAAATGATGAAAGGATTTTTTTTAATATTTCAAATTAAAAATCAAAGATCATTTTTTTATTATTAAAAGAATGCCATTATATTATTTCCGTATTGTTATTATTAATTAATACGGCACTTTTAAACAGGCTTGTATAGCATATAATTGAGCAAATATTTTTGAACGCTGTAGGTTTGTTTTTTTCTCATGCTCGTTTAGTTGGGCTATTGTTTTTACAATAGCCTTTTTTAAGCTTTTTTAAATAATTAATGAAATTCTCACAATGAAAAAATGGATGCTCGCCTGCTGTCTATTTTCTGCCGCAGCAAGTATAAAAGCACAACAAAAAGAAGATAGCCTTTCTCCCGCCACGATTATTATAACCACCGAAAAACCCATTATCAAAAAAAACACAGCTTTCAGATCTACAATTGCTAAATGGTGTGAGATGGAGTTACAGGAAAAAGGTTCTAAGAAAGTAAAAGCACATCCTTCTTCCGCAGTTTTCCCCGGTGCAGTAAAATAAGGTACGAATTTATTGACCGTCCTATAAATATTGACATAAAAAAATTACAGCTTCTTTACAGCCTGTTGTAGCAAAGCTTGATTATTCTGATCCTCATGGAATTAAACTAATGGAGCTCAAAAAATCCCCTGATATATTCATATTATATGTCAGGAGATTTTCTAACATTACGGCTATGCTAAATTCTACGCAATCGTGTGTGTAGCATTTTCATGTTTTAATACTTTCTATTTATTTAATTTTAGAAGGATTGCGGTATTTATTTTTTTAATATTTTTTATACAATAAAAAATGATTCATTTACAACACAAAAATTTTCTGTTAAAAATTTTCAAATCTGCGGCTGTATTAGTTTGTCTTTTAGGCCTTACTGTTGCAGGAATTGCTCAAAACAAAGATTCTTTATCGCATAGGGTAGAAAGTGCGGAGCAGATAAATCCAACGACAGTTGAACTGATCTTTTCAGATAAACAGCGGTTGACCATTGATTTTTATGGAGAAAATATTTTTCGTGTTTTTGAAGATACTTCTGGCAATATGATCCGTAAACCCGAATCAATGCCACCTGCAAATATGTTAGTTGATAATCCACGGCGGCCGGTTGGTTCGCTTACTATTAAAGATGCAGCTAAAACTATAACAATCAGTTCTGCCAAAATAGCTGTTGAAATAAATAAGGAAACTTCTTTAATAAAAATACTAAACACTACTTCGCAAAAAGTAGTGCTGCAAACGCTGCAACCTGTTTTTTTTAGTGATGAAAAAACGACGGTAGTTTTAAAAGAAAATCCGGAAGAATATTTTTTTGGCGGTGGTGTTCAAAATGGTCGTGTCTCTCATAAAAATAACAGTATTGCTATAGTTAATGAGAGCAGCTGGACAGATGGTGGAGTGGCTTCGCCGGTACCTTTTTATTGGTCTACTAATGGCTACGGTATGATGTGGTACACTTTTAAGCCAGGTAAATATGACTTTGGATCTAAGGAAAATGGCAAAGTAGTTCTTTCGCATAGTACAAACTATCTCGATGTATTTTTTATGGTAAATGATGGTGCTGTCAATCTCTTAAATGATTTTTATCAGCTCACCGGCAATCCGGTTTTGTTGCCAAAATTTGCTTTTTACGAAGGACACCTGAATGCATATAACCGGGATTACTGGAAAGAAGATTCTACCGGAATCCTTTTTGAAGATGGCAGACGCTATAAAGAAAGTCAGAAGAATAATGGAGGTATTAAAGAATCACTTAATGGTGAAAAAAATAATTATCAATTTTCTGCACGTGCAGTGATTGACCGGTATAATAAAAATGATATGCCTTTCGGCTGGATATTACCCAACGATGGCTATGGCGCAGGTTACGGACAAACGAGCACATTAGATAGCAATATTGCAAACTTAAAATCCTTTGGTGATTATGCCCGTAAACATGGCGTGCAGATTGGTCTGTGGACCCAATCTGATCTTCATCCTAAAGCAGGCATCAGCGCACTTTTGCAAAGAGATATTATTAAAGAAGTAAGGGATGCTGGTGTTCGGGTTTTAAAAACCGATGTGGCATGGGTAGGGGATGGTTATTCTTTCGGCCTGAATGGCGTAGCTGATGTGGCTCATATTTTACCATACTATGGCAATGATGCTAGGCCCTTTTTTATCTCATTAGACGGATGGGCAGGAACACAACGTTATGCAACGGTATGGAGTGGTGATCAAACTGGCGGTAACTGGGAGTATATCCGTTTTCATATTCCAACTTTTATTACTGCCGGCCTATCGGGGTTGCCTAATATTACTTGTGATATGGACGGTATTTTTGGTGGGGAAAATCCTGTGGTAAATGCCCGGGATTTTGAGTGGAAGACTTTTACGCCGATGCAATTAAATATGGATGGCTGGGGAGCAAATCCAAAATATCCGAATGCGCTCGGGGAACCAACCACTTCTATCAATCGTACTTATTTAAAATTAAAATCACAATTGCTTCCATACACTTATAGCATCGCAAAAGAAACTGTAAATGGATTGCCAATGATAAGGGCTATGTTTTTAGATTATCCAAATAAATATACCCTTGGCAAAGCGACCGATTACCAGTTTATGTATGGTCCTTCTTTTTTAGTTGCTCCCATTTATCAATCTACAGAGATGGATAAAAACGGCAATGATATCCGTAACAATATTTATTTGCCAAAAGGGAATTGGGCTGATTATTTTTCAGGCCAGGAATACGCCGGAGATTGTATCATCAACAGCTTTGATGCACCTATCTGGAAGTTGCCGGTCCTTATAAAAAAGGGAGCTATTATTCCAATGAACAATCCTAATAACCATGTAAATGAAATTGATAAAAATTTGCGGACTTATGAAGTATACCCCTTCGGTAAATCTTCATTTACCCAATACGATGATGATGGCGTAACAGAGGCTTATAAAAATGGTACCGGTGCTACAACCCTTATTGAATCTACTGTAGCGGGTGATGTTGCCACTGTATCAGTACATGCCACCAAGGGAGATTTTAATGGTTTTGTAAAACAAAAAGCAACAATCTTTAAAATAAATATTACGGCAAAGCCGAAAAGTGTTTCTGTAATAGCTGGTGGAAGAACACTGAAAGTTGCTGCGGTAAATTCGGTAGAAGAATTTAATAAAAACAGCAATGTATATTTTTACAACGCAAGCCCCGACTTAAATCAATTTGCAACAGCAGGAGGTGAATTTGCCAAAGTGAAAATGATCAAGAATCCGCAGGTGTGGGTTAAAGCGGCTGCGGTAGATATTACTAAAACTGAGGTTACGGTAAAGATTAATGGATTTGTATTTAAGCCTGCAGATAAATTAAAGCAACATACAGGACGTCTGACTGTGCCTGCAAATGTAGCCGTAGCAGACACCAATAAGACAGCTTACACTTTAAAGCTTAATTGGGACGCTGTGCCTAATGCTGATTATTATGAAATTGCGTTTATGGGTATGCGCTATACTACCATTAAGAACCCATATTTTTTATTCGAAGACCTGCAGGCAGAAACTGAATATAGTTTCAAGGTCAGGGCAGTCAACAAAGAGGGTAATTCTGACTGGGCAACCGGTCAGGCCAAAACAAAAAACAATCCTTTGGAATTCGCTATTCGTGACATCAGTGCAGTATCAACTGCCCAGGATGAAGAAGGAAATGAAATAAGCAGGTTGTTTAACTTTGATGAGAAGGATATATGGCATACAAAATATGGAAAAAAAGCAGTGCCTTTTTCTTTTGTGATGGATCTGAATACGCTGAATGAATTAGATAAATTTGAATACCTGCCCCGGTCTGATGGCGGTAATGGAACGCTAGTGAAAGGTACCGTGGAATACAGTGTAGATAAAAATAAATGGCTTCCGGCTGGCGCTTTCAATTGGAAAAGAGATAATATTCTTAAAACATTTGATTTCTTGGGCCAACCGATGGCACGCTATATAAAAATTTCGGTAGAAATGGCTTCCGGGAACTATGGCACCGGCCAGGAATTGTATGTATTTAAAGTGCCGGGTACCACAAGTATTCTACCCGGTGATATTAATGATGATCATAAAATTGACAATAACGATTTTACATCTTACATGAACTACACCGGGCTGAGAAAGGGTGATAAAGATTTTGATGGATACATCAGTAAGGGTGATATTAATAAAAATGGACTGATAGATGGGTACGATATTTCAGTAGTGGCTTCACAATTAAATGGCGGCGTTAAAACTGCAGACAGCGCTGCAAAAATTTCCGGTACTTTACAGATCAGCACTGCAAAACAAAGCTATAAAAAAGGCGAAACCGTAGAGATAATTGTAAAAGGAAATAACCTGGCGAACGTAAACGCATTAAGTTTTGCATTCCCATACAATCAACAGGATTTCGAATTTACCAGTGTGCAACCGCTGAAAATGGAAGCAATGGAAAACCTTACTTACGATCGCTCCCATTCTGATGGTAGTAAAGTTCTTTATCCAACATTTGTAAATGTTGGTGACAAGTCCACGCTGAATGGTAGCGAAGAACTTTTCATTATAAAATTGAAAGCCAAACAAAGTGTAACCTTAAATCTGAAATTAACGAATGGTATTTTGGTAAATAAAAGCCTGGAGTATATTAGTTTTTAAATTTTTATAAAAGATCAATGGAGATTAAAGAGGGTGAGGAGAATTACGAAACCGGTTAAATATTGTTTAATTTTCCTCACCTCTTATTGATTCTTTGAAAAAAAGGTACGGCTTGGTAGTGGTGTATAAAACTGCGATTCATTTAAATTAAAATAAGTATGAGCAAAAAATTTATGGCCAGTTGTTTTTCGTTGTCACTTCTGTGCTTTTCTATAAATCTTTATTAAAACGAATTAAATTTTTGGCCAATGCTGGTATTTCATCAATGAGGAAAAGTTGCTGTTCATTGGTCTAACCAATGGGAATAAATAAATTCAGATTAATTATTTTTTAAATGAGAAAAGAAAATGAGGGCTTTTGTTAAGGATATAAAGAAACCCATTTCTATTTTTTGGCATTATTAAGTCGTGATAACATTACAAAGCATGACATTGCAGTTATACTTCAAGCCGGGATTACAACGCCTTACTTTTTTTAAATTTTAATATCTATAAATCTTTTATTAGTGAATCATGCCTTTTTTTTTAATAACTAATTATATTTACTGCTATGTCAATATTAGAAACATCATTAAGTATTTCTGCTTCTACCCTGAAAGATGCAGGGATGGGACTCTTTACCAATATTCCTATTGCAAAGGGATCGCTTATCGTGGAGTACAAAGGAAAGATCACAACCTGGAAAAAAGTATTGGCTGGCCGTACCTTCAACGGCTATGTATATTACATTACCCGCAATCATGTAATTGATGCAAGACCATATAAAAAACATTTGGCACGCTACGCTAATGATGCAGATGGCCTGTCTAAAGTTAAAGGCCTCCGCAATAATTGTGTGTATACTGTAATAAAAAAGCAAGTGTATATTCAGGCGGTTAGAAATATTCCGGCAGGTTCGGAGATATTTGTTTCCTATGGTGAGGATTATTGGAATGTCGTTAAAGAGAATGCAGCACTAACTTCAGGAAGTAAGGCCTAAAAACTTACAGAGAAAATTTTTTTAAAATCTTATTTAAGTATTAGGAATAATGGCTGGAATTTTTACACATTAATAATCAGGTAAATTATCTTTTTTGTTTTTCGAAAAACTGTGTCGGAGGCATTCCGTTAATTTTTTTGAAGACCCTGTTGAAAGTAGTAACATTTTTAAATCCGGTGTCGTACGCTACGGAAGACATACTTTTAAATTTTCCTTCCGATATTTTATTGCATCCTTCACTTATTCTTATTTCGTTGAGAAAACTGATATATGTTTTACTTGTTTGTTTTTAAAATACCTGCAAAACGCAGGTGCCGTAAGATGAGCCACAGGGTAATGCAGTTTTAAGTAATCTGCTATCTTTCTTACATTAGAAGCAATGGCTTCAGGTGCTTTAAAAATGTAGTAATTTACTTTTTGAAGTATATAATTTCTGTCACCATTTTTTACCAGCCATGTTTTATTGATAAGGCCATTATTTATCGGCTCAAATTTGAGTTGACTGTGTACGAGATTATAATCAGAAAGAATTTCTTGCAGCATTTTGAAAGAATCAATAATAAGAAGAAGTAACAAACTTAGGGCAGCAGAACCCATTTGCGAAGCGCAAACGATTGTTTTATTTTTTGTGAATTACCAGGTCGCCTTCTTGATCGCTTTTTTGATTGCTCGTAAGGATATTGCAGCATCTCATTTTATCTTTGCCACCCATAGCATCAATTTGATAGGCCCATCGTTTTAAATAAGAGGATAGCTTTTCAATTCGTACAACAAACTGGGGAAAAATAACGCAAACGATTGCACTGCGTATGCAACCGTTTGCGTCAGCTGTTTTTTTTTCTTTAAAGAACCTAACTACTTTTTTACAAATAAAAAACAGCAATTTAGCAATAGGAAAATATCCCTTGACATTATATTATGCACTTGATCTCAAGCTTTATAATGAAGACGATGTTTCTCAAAACTCCATCCCCCATTTTTTTTACTACTTAATAACAAAAAATAACAGCGAATGAAAAAAGCAAAATGGTTTCAATACGCCTCAGGTATTATTGCTTTCTTATTATTATCACTTTCGGGCTTTGCCCAAACACGAAAAGTTACAGGAACAATAACTGATTCTAAAAAAAGCCCGCTTGATGGGGTAACCATTGCTGCAAAAAATAGCAAGCAGTTTGCCGTAACAAAACCTGACGGAACTTTTGAGATAACAGTTCCTGCCGGAAAAACCACTTTGATAATTTCATCTGTAAGTTATGAAACACAATACGTAACTGTAAATGCAAATGAAAGCGTTTTAGCTGTTACATTGAATGAATCTTCCACACAGTTGGGAGACGTAGTTGTTGTAGGATATGGCGCTGTAAAAAAGAAAGATCTTACCGGTTCTATTAGTTCTATTAAAAGTGAAAATTTAAATCTTGGTGGAACTACTGCAAACATAGGGCAGGCGATACAAGGGCGTGCAACGGGTGTGGTGGTACAGCAAACAAGTTTTGCTCCGGGTGCCGGTCTTGCCATAACTATTCGTGGTGGCAACTCCTTTAGCGGAAGCAATGCGCCATTATATGTTGTAGATGGTTTTATCACATCAGGTATCAACCAGATAAATCCAAATGACATCGCAAGCATCGACATTTTGAAAGATGCATCTGCTACCGCAATATATGGTGCAAGAGGATCTAATGGTGTTGTGCTGATCACTACTAAAAAAGGAACTTCAGGTAAGCTTTTGATTGAAGGAAATATTTCTCATGGTATTCAAAAATTGACATACAATCCTGATTTTATAACAGGCCAGCAATATGTAGATATTAAAAATGCGATTGCTGCAGAGAACTCCACTACTCAACCTTTTCCGGTAAGTTTTGTACCGGCAAATACCAGCTGGTGGAATGCCGCTACCCGGAATGCTTCGGTAGATAACCAGGGTGTTAACTTAAGTAGTAATTACCAGGGATCAAAAATATTTGTATCAGTAAATCATTTAAAGCAAACCGGCGTTTTACAAGCAACAGGCTTTGAGCGTTTCTCTGCAAGAATAGGAGCAGAGAGAAGTGTAAGTGATAAAATAAAGATCGGCGGTAATTTTTATGGTGCTAATAGTATTTATGATCTGCAGCCTTATACCGGCGACATTACTGCTCCACTTTTCTCATTATTGGTAGCACCTGCAGCTTATCCTATCTACAATGCTAACGGCACTTACTATAACATTATATCTTCAGATATAAAAGGCAATCCTTATGCTTCTTTGGTTGAGCCAACTGACCGTTCTATCAATCGCACTGCAAATGCAAATATGTATTTTGAATACCAGATCATTAAAAATCTTACTTACCATATTGATGCCGGTATTGAATATTCAAATAATGATGAAGGAAAATATACGCCACGTACTTTGAGTGTGGGCGCAGTAAATGGAGGTATTGCATCTGAAGAGATTACTACATTTAGCCGGTGGTTGGTACAGCAATATGCTACCTATAAATATGCATTTAAGCAACATAGCTTTAATATTCTTGTGGGTACTTCTAATCAGAAGGATCAGTCTACAGGATTAAAAGCAAATGCAAGAGGTTTTGTAAACGATAATTTATTGTACTACAATCTTGGTTCTGGTTCTACATTAGCAGCACCATCCAATTATAAGTATCCTCCTTATTTATTAACCTCTTATTTTGGCAGGTTAAACTATTCTTACAATGATGAAATTCTTTTAACCGTTAACGGACGTAGAGACCAGTCTTCTTTATTTGGTCCGGGCAAAAGATCTGAAAATTTCTTCTCAGGAGCATTGGCCTGGAAACTTACAGACAAGGATTTTATTAAAAACCTAAATACGTTTTCTAATCTTAAATTCAGGATAGGATATGGTACTGCCGGTAACGACAGAATAGGAACAACAAACTCAATACCACCGTACATTGCAGCATTAGGCACATACAGTACAGTTCTATCTCCTGGCGGTGCTTTGCAAATTGGTTTTGAGCCAAGCTCATTACCAAACAATGGCCTGGTATGGGAAAAGACAGGACAATGGAATATTGGTTTGGATATGGGGTTTGCACATAACAGGATCAATGCAACATTGGATTTTTACCGTAAAGAAACTGCGAAGAATACTTTGTTATTCAATATACCGGTTGGACAATGGTGGGGCTTAGGAACACAATCAATTAATGCAGGTTCCATCAGTAACCAGGGTATCGAACTTTCTATAAGTACAGACAATGTAAAAACAAAAGATTTTACCTGGACGACTATTTTTAATATCTCTAACAACATACAAAAAGTAGTTTCATTTGCACCAGGTATTTCATTGATCTCAACAAATACAGCTAATCCTTCCGGCACAGTTTCCGGCCAGGAATTTACAAGAGCAGTAATTGGTAAAGAGTTAGGTGTGATCTATGGTTATCAATATATGGGTGTTATAAAAACCGGCGAAACTTATGCGCCTCAGCCAAATTCTAAACCAGGAGATCCTAAATATGCTGATCTGAACGGTGATGGAAAAATCACTCCTGATGATCGTACCTTCTTAGGAAATACAACTCCTCATTATACTTTAGGATTTAGCAATCAGTTTGAATACAAAGGTTTTGGCCTGAATATTTTTCTACAAAGCGCATTTGGTTACAAGCTTTATAATATGAACAGGCTGGTACTTGAATCATCTACTGGTGCCGATTACCTGAAAAGGTTTGTCGCTGGCACAAATGAAAATACAGATGTACCAAGAGACGGATATTATAAGAGCACTTATGGTAGTTATGTAAATTCAAGATTTGTTGAAGATGCTTCTTACCTGAGACTTAAAATGGTTTCACTTTCTTATAATATTCCTCTAAACCGCATAAAGCAATTGGGATTTGTAGAAGGCTTGCAGGTTTATGTTAATGCTCAGAACCTTGCAACTATTACAAAGTATACAGGTACAGACCCTGAGGTAAATGTAAAGACTAATAATACCGGTGGTGGTTTGGATTTCGGCGTTTTCCCTGCATTCAGAACTTTTGAGTTTGGAGCTAAAATAAGTATACGTTAATCATAAGAAGAAAAACAATAAATATATTATCATGAAAAAAAGTATCATTTTAATAATCATTATATCGTGGGCATTTGCAGGGTGTAATAAATCTTTGGATACTACCATTTACAGTAACCTTACTACTGCCAATGCTTTTAAAACAAAAGCAGATGCTATTGCTGCAGTGAATGCAGTTTATGCAAGATTGAAAGGCCCGGCAGTAGGAGATAATTTTGATTACTGGACAGTGCGACATTTTGCATTGACCGATCTTCCTACAGATGTCGGCCATTGCCAATATGGTGGAGATCCCGGTCAGCTTTCAAATGGTCAATGGAATTCAACTAACGGATTGATTGCAGAAGACTGGAGGCAGATATATAAACTAATTGCGAATGCAAATAACGCAATTCTTAATATCTCTAATATGGCAACGGGTTCTATTACAGATGATCAGAAAAAACAATTTATCTCTGAAGTGAAATTTTTAAGAGCGGTTGCTTATAGTGATCTCATGGAACTTCGGGGACCTGTTGTATTAATTACAGAAACTGATGTGGCAAATGCAGATAATGCAGCATACCTCGGTAAACCAGCACCAGCGTCTATTGCAAAAATTGATAGTTTATTAATTGGTGATCTGCAGAATGCGGCGAATGTACTTCCGCTTAATTATGTGAACAGTCCTTTTTACAACAGCAATGATGTAGGTAGAGCAACAAAAGGAGCTGCACTTACTTTGTTGGCAAAATTATACCTGCGTGAAAAGAACTGGCAGAAAGTTGCAGATGCTACCAAACAGGTAATGGATCTGAATGTGTATAGTTTATATGTATCATCTACTCCAGGGGTAAGTTCTTATCAAGGTTTATTTTTAGAAGGCAATAAATGGTGCCAGGAAAATATCTTTTCAGTGTTGTCAGATGAAAATGTAAATGGTACCGAATTGCTTAATCACTTTGGTCCGCAAAATCATCCTACACTTACTGATCGTTGGGATTATTATGCAGTTCCATGGGATTTTTATCATACCTATTCTGACCAGGATGATAGAAAGAAAATGTTCTTTACAAATTTTAAAGGAAGCGATGGTTTAATATATATGGAAGCGCCAACACCGGGAGCAATAGCACCAGCAGGGTACAGTTATTTACCAGATGTTGCTACCCGTAAATATGCAGATTCATTAAGAGCAAATGATACTTATTATGATGGACATAGTGTAGATATTTTACGCTACGCAGATGTATTGCTTAGCCGTGCAGAAGCTTTAAATGAAATTACACCGGTAAGTCCTGAAGCTATTACGCTCATCAACCAGGTAAAAGGTCGCTCACATGCACCACTTTTAGATGCAGCAAATTTTAATCAATCTACTTTGAGAGACGCTATTTTGCAGGAACGTGGCTGGGAATTATATTATGAAGGAAAACGTCGTGCAGATCTTATACGCATGGATAAATATGATGTAATAGAAAATGCACATCTTGTAAGAATTGGATTACCGGCAAGTATTGTGATGCCGAAAAATAAATATTTTCCTTATCCTCAAAACCAGGTAAATATCAATCCAAATTTAAATAACGCAGATAGGTAAATAGGCAGATAACCACAATCAGGTAAAAAAGAATATGCAGTGGCAGTCTGTATATTCTTTTCTGATTTTTAGAAAGATCATTAATTTCAATTATTATACATATAAAATAAAAAATTGAGACGTATAATTTATCTTATTTTCTCTCTTGTAATTACCATTAATATTGGTTGCAATACCAACAATAGAAATATTATTAAAGAAGTACACATAGGGCTGCACAACAACAATGAATTAAAAATACAGCTTGATATCACCACTATTAAAACTGCAGAAGTATATGCAGAATACTGGGCTGATAGTATAAAAAATAATGTGTTCACAGCATCCTCCATTTTGCCAAAAGGATTAATGCATAAGATTGTGATGTGCGATATTATTCCTGAAACTAATTATTCTTACAGGCTCATAACAATCCGGGATGGTAAAAAGGATTCCAGTAAAATTTATAATTTCAAATCTGTAGCATTGCCGATCTGGCTACAGGATCAGTTTAAATATTCCTGCAACCAGCCAGAATTACTTCCGCAAAATTTTAAGGATGGGTTTATGCTTTTGAATAAAAAAGAAACACCCGGTATTGCATACATTGTGGATTATAAAGGCAGGCTTCGCTGGTATCAGGTTATAGAAAATACCGGGCTTAAAGTTGTTCATTTTACAAAAGATAAAACTATACTTACTATTCTTGGCCGCAATGATGAGCCTACCAGTTATGGAAGTGAGATAATGGAATTTAATATGCTGGGTGACACTTTGATCCATTTAAAAAAAGGACAGGGTGATTTTGTAAATACCATTCACCATGAGATTTTAAAGAATGATAAAAGACAACTCGTTACTATTTTTGAAGATAAAAAAATATTTGATTTGAGTAGTGTAGGTGGTACTAAAAAAGATACCGTAAGCAGCGATGGAATTATTGTAATGGATAGTACCGGAAAAAAAATATGGCAATGGAGTGTATTTGATGTAATGGATCCATTGAAAGATCCCAACATACTGAAAACTAAAAGTGACTGGACGCATGCGAACAGCCTTAATTATGATGTTGATAGCAACTACATCATTTCATTTTATAACACCGGGCAAATATGGAAGGTAGATGCTGTAACAGGAAAGCTTATGTGGAAATATGGCAAAGGCGGAGATTTTAAAATACCTGCTGATGGAGCTTTTTCAGAATCTCATGCAGTGCACATAAATTCGTTGGGCAATTTAATGTTCTTTGATAATGGGGTACCAAAAGAGCAGTCGCAGATATTTGCAATGAAGCTTGATCAACAAAATAAAACAGCAGAAACAAAAGTGCATATCAAACTGCCACCACTCATTTACAATGCAAGAATGGGGAGTGCATACATGATCGATGAGAACAATATTTTAGCCTGCTGCTCCAAAAGGCATATTGCAATATTGGTAAATAAAGATGGTAAACTTATCTGGACATTAGATATGGCAGTTCCACCTTACCGGGTAGAATTTTTAGAGAAGAATCAAGTTGCTCCATGGTTGCAACCTTAATTTAAAAACAATGGGAAAGAACAGTATCATCATTATTATCAGTGTTGTTTTTTGTGTAAGTCTTTCGGTTATTATTTCCTGTAACGAAAACAGGAATAGTGATTATAATACTTCCACTGAAAAAAAAGTGAGCGATGAACCGGTCTTTGTTGATACGACCAAAATGCCGGATGGTCCATTCGGCGAAGCCGTGAAATATGGCAGGCAACTGGTTTTAAATACCGCATATTATATTGGCCCCAATGGTATCAATGGTAAATTTCTTGGCAATAAATTAAGTTGTAATAATTGTCACCAGGATGGCGGTACCAAATTATATTCTTTTAATTTAATTCCTTCTTTTGCAAATTATCCGCAGTACCGTGCAAGAGAAAATAAAGTACTAACGCTTGCAGAAAGAATTAATAACTGCATAATGCGGCCGCAAAATGGAAAGCCATTGCCATTGGACAGTAAAGAAATGGTCGCAATTATTTCTTACCTAAAATGGTTGAATGGGTTTGCTCCAAAAAAGAATTCTTTTCCGGGTTCAAAAAATCTGGAGGTTAAATTGCCTTCTGTTGCTGCAAGCTCTGGCCGTGGAGAAATATTGTACAAAGCTGAATGTTTAAGATGCCATGGTGCAAATGGAGAAGGCGCTATGCGTCCGGATAATGCAGGTTATACTTATCCACCACTTTGGGGACCAAACAGCTACCAGCCTGGTTCCAGTATGCATCGAATTATAAAACAGGCACAATGGGTTAAAGCAAATATGCCCCATGATAAGGCCACAGCAACAAAGCCCTATTTAACAGATGAACAGGCGCTTGATGTTGCCGCTTTCATAAATGACGATGCGATTCACAAAAGACCGGGTGTAAAAAGTTTTGATTATCCTGATCCGTCTACCAAAGCAATTGATTATGCGGAAGCGCCTTTTATCGATACCTTTTCTGTAGAGCAACATAAGGTTGGGCCTTTTCAGCCAATCATTGATTACTGGAAAGCAAAAGGGTTGAAACCTTCATATTAAAAACTGATAAACGTCAATGATAAAAAAAATATTTTTTACTTTGATCGTTGCTTTTATGTTTTGCAAAGCGACCTGTCAAAATATAGCAACAGTACCGGAGTCAATCAAAACTTCAAAAAAAGTAATGAATGATTTTATGGACAAACGTTTTGGTATGTTCATTCATTGGGGACCTGTTACATTGCGTGGCAAAGATATAAGCTGGTCAAGAGGCGGCGAAATACCAACAGCAGATTATGACAGCTTGTATAAAGAATTTGATCCTGTTTTATTCAATGCAGATGATTGGGTGAAAACTGCCCGGGATGCCGGGATGAAATACCTTACTATTACTGCCAAACACCATGATGGCTTTTGTTTATGGCCATCCAAATACAGCCGGCATACCATTGCATATACGCCTTACAAAAAAGATATTATCGGTGCCCTGGCTAAATCCTGCAAAAAATTTGGTATAAAGTTCTGTATCTATTATTCTGTGCTGGATTGGTTTAATCCGGATTATCCTTTGCATTCTCCAAATGATAAGGCAGAAGATCCTAAAGCAAATATGCCACGTTACATTACCTACATGAAAAACCAGTTAAAGGAGTTAATTACAAATTATGATCCTTACATGATGTGGTTTGACGGTGCCTGGGAAAGCCCCTGGACGAATGAGATGGCAGTAGATATGTATGCCTATCTTAAAAGCCTGAAAAAAGATCTGATCATCAACAACCGTTTGGGAAAAGAGATCGCAGGTGTGGAAAATAAAGATATTGATGTATCTAAAATGATCGGTGACTACGATACACCAGAGCAGACTGTAGGAAGGATGAATATGAATACCCCATGGGAAAGTTGCATCACCATCTGTACCAATTGGTCGTGGGTTCCCAATGATAAAATTAAATCCCTGCAACAATGTATTCGAACCCTGGCAAGTACCGCCGGCGGAAACGGTAACCTGCTGCTAAATGTAAGCCCTATGATGGATGGCCGCATGGAAGCAAGGCAGGTAAATCGTTTGAAGGAAATGGGCGAATGGTTGAAGGAAAACGGCAGAGCAATTTATGATACAAAAGGCGGACCCTATAAACCTAATGATTTGTTTTCCACTACCCGAAAAAATAATAAAATATATGTGTCTGTAAAAACCGACACAACTTTATTATCATTAAAACCGCTACCACAAAAAAAGATAATAAAGGCTTATTTCCTAAACGGAAAGGAGGTTTCTTTTCTGCAGGACAGTAGCAGAATTTTAATAAAATTCCCGACAGGGCTGCCGGATAAAAACTGTACAGAAATTGTTCTGGAGCTGGATAGTGATGCGGAAGATATACCTGTGATAGAATAGCTGAAATTCATGCAAACGATTGCCCTTTCATTTATTTATTTTAATGATTACCTTAAAGGATTGCCATTATTGAACCGGAACAAATTTTAAATTGGCTTTATTAAAATTTCCATTTTATGACCAAACAACTGCTTGCTTTAGTGTTTATTTTCACCTGTGTAACAGGCTATTCCCAAAAAATATCTTATACAGATTGCGACAATTGCTGGAATGCTGATTCGCTGGGAAATCACAGAATAGTATTGCATTTTACAGGTATCGGTAAAACTGCAAAAGCAATTATCCCCTGGCGCAGAAGAGATGAAGATGTTGCTGCAAAAAGAATTATTGTGGAAGATGCTAAAACCCATCAAAAAATGTTAAATGTAAAAACAGGGAGACTTAACCGGGAGCAAGGTGAAATTTACTTTGAGCCTCTTTCCGGTACCGGGGATTATTATGTGTACTACATGCCTTATAAAAATGAAGGCCGTTCCAATTATCCGAAAGGTGTTTATCTTAAAGCGGAAAATACTGCGTCATCCCAATGGCTGGATATGTTGAAAACGGTGAAAAAAATACCGACAGCATCTGTAAAAGAAATTCAATCTATTGATGCTTTTAATAGTTTTTACCCAATGGAGGTAATTGCAACAAAAGCAGAAACCAACAAACTGGAAGCCAAAAGCACTAATAAAAGTCTTTTGGTTTTTCCTGAAGATAGGACGCACCCGATCAGAATGGTAACTGATATTCCACAGCGCTGGGTAGAAAATAAATCCTCCAACTCATTTGCAGACATTGCCGGTAAGGGAGAAAATTTTACCTACCAGTTAGGTGTACTTGCGTTAAAAGATCTGAAAAATATCAAGGTATCCTTTGCAGATTTAACTAATATAAACGGGGATAAAATCCCTGCTTCTAATATGTATTGCTTTAATACGGATGGCATCAGTTATAAAGGCGATTCCGTTCATTTTACTGTAAATGTAAACGCCGGAAGAGTACAGGCATTGTGGTGTGGTATTGACGTACCGGAAAACATTACTACTGGTCTTTACAAAGGAAAGGTAACAGTTACTTCAGCTTCTTCATCCCCCATACAAATTCAGTTAGCCATTAACGTTAGTAACAAGATAATAGCTGATGCCGGAATAAGTGAACCATGGAAAATGACAAGAATGAAATGGTTGAACTCAACCATGGCGCAGGAAAATACGGTTATTGCTCCTTACACGCCATTAGAAGTAAGCGGAAAAACGATCAGTCTGCTGGGTAGAAAAATAGAACTGTATGACAATGGTTTTCCAAAACAGATAAAAACTTATTTTACACCTGAGATGACGGGTTACAGCGACACAGCTAATAATCTTTTAACTGAGGGCATTCATTTTCATTTTACAAAAAAGAGCGATAATAAAGATATTAAGTTCACAAACGGAGATATTAATTATGTAGAACAAAAACCCGGCACTATTAAATGGTCTGCTGTAAGCACTTCAGCTGAATTGCAGATGGAAGTTAATGCATCTTTGGAATTTGATGGCTTTATGTACTACCAGGTAAAAGTTACTGCCTTGCAGGATATTGCTCTGAAAGAAATTACCATGCACATACCTTTTGTAAAATATTTTGCAAAGTACATGATGGGGCTTGGACAAAAAGGAGGTAACCGCACAGAAGATTTTAAATGGAAATGGGATGTAGCCCACAAAAACCAGGACGGCGGCTGGATAGGAAATGTAAATGCCGGCCTGCAATATTCTTTAAGAGATGAAAATTATGTTCGTCCATTGAACACTAATTTTTATTTACAAAAGCCTTTGCTGTTGCCAACATCCTGGGGTAATTCGGAAAAAGGTGGTGTAGATATTTTTGAAAGAGATGGCGGCATACTGGTAAACAATTACAGTGGCGAACGGGAGATGAAAAAAGGCGAAACCCTTTATTATAATTTCACTTTACTGGTTACTCCTTTTCATCCGATCGATACCGATTTCCAATGGGCTACAAAGTTTTTTCATAAATATGAAAACCTTGATACCATTAAAGCTACTGGTGCAACGGTTGTAAATATTCATCATGATACGCCAATAAATCCATGGATCAATTATCCATTTATCGAATGGAAAAAAATGAAAGAGTATATTAACTATGCACATAAGATCGGTTTGAAAGTAAAAATCTATAATACCATCCGTGAGTTGTCAGATCATGCATATGAAACTTTTCCTTTGAGAAGTTTGGGGCATGAAATTTATTCTTCCGGCAAGGGCGGTGGTTTTAGCTGGCTGCAGGAGCATGTTGATTCTGACTATATCGCAGCCTGGTTTGTGCCGGAAATAAAAGATGCTGCTATAGTAAATAGTGGGGTAAGCCGCTGGCATAATTATTATGTAGAAGGGATGAACTGGCTTACACAAAATGTTGGCATCGATGGAATTTATTTAGATGACGTTGCCTTTGATAGAGTAACTATGAAACGCATTAAAAGAGTACTTACAAAAGATGGCCATCCCGGTATTATAGATTTGCATTCTGCCAATCAATACAATAAAAGTGATGGCTTTAATAACAGTGCTAATTTGTACATGGAGCATTTCCCATATCTCAACCGCTTATGGTTCGGCGAATATTTTGATTATGAAAAAAATGACCCTGATTTCTTTTTAACAGAAGTAAGCGGAATACCATTCGGGCTGATGGGAGAAATGCTACAGGGCGGCGGCAATCCGTGGCGTGGCATGATCTACGGAATGACCAACCGAATGCCGTGGAGCGATGATGCAGACCCACGACCCATCTGGAAAGTGTGGGATGATTTTGGAATTGAAGGAACCAAAATGATTGGTTATTGGGTGGATGATAACCCCGTGAAAACTGATAACGATAAAGTTTTGGCAACAGTTTATAAAAAGAAAGGCAAAGCTTTAATATCAATTGCAAGCTGGGCTAACGGTGACGCTTATGTGCAGTTAAATATCGACTGGAAGAAATTAGGTATTGACTCATCCAGTGCAACGATAACAGCGCCTGAAGTGAAAAACTTCCAGCCTGCAAGAACTTTTAAAGTAAATGAAAAAATACCGGTTGAGAAAGGTAAGGGATGGATGTTGATTATAAAGTAAAGTGAATTGAAAGTTGAAAGTTGACAGGTTAAAAAGTTGAATTAATTAATAATAAAAATTCCATAA
>JBDSIB010000163.1:0-7967 GCA_039918155.1 Ferruginibacter sp. | reverse complement strand
AAAATACACACTCCTGAATCTGTAAAACTTTCCCGAACAATTGCGGATGAAAGTATTGTATTGCTTAAAAATGAAAATAATTTATTGCCCTTAGATGCAGGTAAAATAAAATCTATCGCCATCATTGGTCCTAATGCAGACGAAACAGAGTTTGGAGATTATACCTGGAGTAATACTAACGGTAATGGTACCACGCCACTAGAAGGGATTCAAAAACTGATTGGGAAAAGCGTTTCAATCAATTATGCAAAGGGTTGTGACATTACGGGTCTTGATACTTCCAAATTTGCAGCAGCAATAAAAGCCGCTGAGCAAAGCGATGTCGTTGTTGTTTTCGCAGGCTCCCGAAGTGCCGCACTGGCCAAAGAGAGCCTGCCCGCAGTAAGTGGTGAAGGCTTCGATTTAGACAATTTACATTTACCCGGCGTACAGGAGCAATTGATACAAACTATACAACGTACCGGCAAGCCCGTTGTACTCGTGTTAGTAACAGGCAGGCCTTTTGTATTGTCCTGGGAAGCAAAAAATATTCCGGCCATTGCGGTACAATGGTATGGTGGCGAAGAAGAAGGGAACGCCATCGCTGCAATGTTGTTTGGCGAAACAAATCCTTCCGGTAAATTACCTGTTTCTTTTCCGAAGAGTACCGGCAACCTGCCGGCGTATTATAATTATCATCCTTCAGAAAGAGGATTTTATCGCTCTCCGGGAACAGAGGAAAAGCCGGGCAGAGATTATGTATTCGCCAAGCCTGGTGCTTTGTGGCCATTTGGTTATGGTCTTAGTTATACAAAATTTGACTTTGCCGACATGACAATTTCAAAGCAAGAAGTTTTAAAGGACGATAGCGTTTCCGTAAGCATCAGGATAAAAAATACCGGCAATATGGATGGTGCGGAAGTGGTGCAACTATACGTTCGTGATTTGGTGAGCTCGGTAGAAACTCCCGTACAGGCTTTGAAAGCATTTAAGAAAGTATTTCTAAAGAAGGGAGAAGAGCAAACGGTTACATTACAGTTGCCTGTTAGCGAACTTTATTTATACAACAGAGATATGCAAAAAGTGATAGAGCCCGGTGATTTTGAAATACAGGTCGGCGCTGCTTCTAACGACATTAAAGCAAAAGCTAAAATAACTGTTTTTGATTCTAAGAAATCTATTAACGAGTCTTCCGCAACATCTAAAGAAAAGCAATCGACTGTTCACAGCAAGGATATTCAGAATGACAAAGCAGTCAATCATTTGATTCAGGTTTCGGGAATTATTCGCAATGTACAGGCAGGCGTTATGAGTGGCATAACGGTAAAATCCAAAGCAAAAGGCACGACCGTTGTATCAGATAACAGCGGTCATTTTATAATTGATGTGCCAGCCAATGATACTTTGATATTTTCTAAAACGGGATACCAAACAAAAAACATTGCAGTAAATGCAAAGCCAAATATCAATGTTTCTTTGAGTCAATCTTCATTTTAAAAAACTTTAAAAGCAAATTATGTTTCAAAAAAATCTTGCTATACTTATTTGTATTTTGATAACAGGCAATTTTTCATTTGCGCAAAATACTTACTACGTAACAGATAGTGCGATTGCAGCAAAACCGGTCAGCCCATTGTTGTACAGCAGCTTTTTAGAATTAGGCTGGGGCCGGTCTACCGATAATATGTGGGCGGAGTTATTATACAACAGAAGCTTTGAAGAAGATGAAGCAAAATTTGGTGAATACGCCGGCGGCGGACTAGTAAAAGATGTAAAAATTGCCAACGAAAATTGGTGGCACTCAGGGTATGAAGCAGCAAAATGGTACTTGCACAAAGACGAGGCTGACAAGAAAAGTAACATGAAGATTTTCGACGACACCTGGCCTCTTCCTGGCAATGGTAAACGCTCTATGCAATTGTTTAATAAATCTGCTGATAAGGATATTTTATTTTGCCAGGATAGTATTTTCCTCCGTAAAAATGTAAGCTATCAATTTGAAGGGCTGCTCAATAATTTCCAGCAATTTACCGCAGACAGCGTTACAAAAAAAACCATTACTATTTCAATTTGTCTTTTTATGGAAGGAGATTTTTCAAAGCCATTAAGCGAAAAAAACATTATAGTGAACACCGGATACTTCCATAACTATAAAGCCATCTTACCTGCTTTCGATTATGAGGGCCGTGGCACTTTTGCCATTAAGATACATGCAGGTAACAAACTGAATGTAGATTTATTATCCTTAATGCCGGCTGATAATGTAATGGGTTGGCGTAAAGATGTTATTGCTGCCATGAGAGATAGTGTTCCGACTGGCACAATACGTTTTCCCGGCGGTTGTTTTGCTTCTACTTATTTATGGCGGGATGGTATTGGCGACCGGCAAAAAAGAAAAATGATATTTGACGCACTCTCTGACGGCGGTAGCGATGTAGTGCATGATGTAGGAACAGTGGAATTTCTAAACCTGTGTAAGCTCACAAAAGCAGTACCCGTGCTGGATGTAGCCGTAATGCTGAATACGGCTGACTATGCTGCTGATTGGGTCGCCTTCTGTAATGCACCCACGAATGCACTTCGCAGCAGTGTCGGTTATACAAAACCCTTTAATGTAAAATATTGGGAAATGGATAATGAACCTTACAGAAAATTTGATGCGATCACGTATGCACATAAATGTGTAGAATTTTCAAAAGCTATGAAAAAAGTGGACCCCACTATTAAATTAATTATGGGTAATTATTTTATTTATGGACCGAAGTTGAAGGAGATGTTGGAAATAGCAGGCCAGTACATTGACGTGATTAATAAAAGAGAAGATCTCCCGTTTGCAGAGTATAAGAAAACCCTGGATATCATCACGGCATATAACAAAATACATGGTACACATATTACCATGTGCGATACGGAGACTACTTTTCCACCACAGGCTGAGGGAGGTAATGAAAGTGTAGATGGACTCAATCACCAGATAGAAGAAGACAAAACGTCAAACTTAAATAAAGCTGTGCGTTGGGCGCATGGTATGAGTGGAATAAAAAACTATATAAAATTTCAAAACCTTGGCGGTGATTTTATTTTTGCGAACTACTGGGCCTATGTCAATTCTTACGGTGAAAATTTGCTGAACGTAACCAAAGAAAATGTTTTTGTAAGTGCTCCCGGTAAGGCGTATCGTTTTATGGAACTAACAAATTTATCAGTGCCGGTAAAGGTAACCGCTGCCCCGGATAAAGATGTCTTGGTACAGGCTGGCTGGAGTAAAGAGAAAAACAACTTTATAGTGATTGTGTTAAACTATACCGATCAAACGCTCACCCGAAATTTTGACCTTACACAACTGCATGTTAAATCACTAAAGTGCAATAACAGCTATAGTGTATTTGCTAAAAATATGAATGATTTTAATAGTCAGGAACATCCGGATATGATCAAAAGTGAAACTTCCCGGCCGGATATAAATGGAATTAAATTTTCGTTAACTGCAAAGCCGAATTCAGCAACTTATTGGGAGTTTAGCGTGGAGCGGTAAATTAATGCTGTCTTAATTATTAAGATGAGTTAGAGGAATTCAAAGTGTATATTTAAAAAAGAAAACTTCATATTAATCTGATGATAGCCCTACAAGATTATCTAAGGTTTTATTAACCCAATTTTGCTGCTGTCAGTTGATAATAAAGACGGGTAAAGATCATCTTCCGTATTCGGAATTCCATCAACACCTGCTGAAAACAGAACATATTTACTTCCAACTTTTTTATAGTAATAATAGATCTTTTGTCTGCGTTGGTCAATTTGAATGGGGTCATTTATTGGTGCAAATTTATCGTCTTTTAAAAGTTGCTGAAGGCTATCAGGATATTGACCGTTTTGCAATTTGTAGAACTCTACATTTTTCACTAAACTGTTTAATTCCATTTGAGAAAAATCTTTAAAACCATTTGGATTTATCTTAGGAAAGATAACCATCCAAAATAAAAAAGTAAATGAAATATCAGCAATACCAATTAAAATGAGTTTAAATATACTATACTGAATGCCTTTTATGATCAAAACAATTCCTGCAATTACACCAAAGTTTGGAATAAAGCCCACGAGCCCCCAATAGTATAGATTCTTTATTCTCCTGGTATTATCTCCTCCTTTGATTTTTGGAATATGACTTCTTATTACTCCCAAAAAATTTAATGCTTCATTATCAGTATTAAAAGATCTTAAAGGAATTAAATAAAGCTTTTTAGTAAATAAGCTGATGAATAAATAACCATTTAGGATCTCTGCATTTTTTAAAGTCTCCCATTTCCAGAATATATTTCCATCATCAGTTTTAACTATTAGGCCATCATTATCTATTATGATGGTTCTGGGCTTTGAGGAAGCATCTGCCTTAAGCGCTTTATTAAAATTGATCTTTGCAACTAAATAGGGTAACAAAATAGAAAAGGTGACTAATAGGGCAAGTACAAATAAGGCTTTTAAAAAAAATGTGGTTAATATAAATCCCTCGCCTCCCGACCGGAAACTACCGATCCATAACGATATGATAATTAATATCACTAAACGCCTTACTATATTTCTTTTGAAGAAATAAGAATTTAAAAAACTGTCATAATCTTCTTTTGAAGCCTGAAACTCAATATGCATCGTTAGGATGGATAGGATTTAAAGTTACGCTGTAATTATCATGAGGTGGTAGTTTCTTATGGTCAACTTTTTTTTCGTAAATATGAATATTCGTGCCTGTTTATCCATTCTGTCTCACCTGCAAATTGTACATCTTTTCTATTTTTGTAAGCCGTCTTGCCGAAAGTATAAGTGTGCCTTATAGTTGCAGGTTTGTTATCGTTTCCATCTTTGCCGGCTTCTTCGGTAATAATTTCAATATCGCCATTTGCAAGTTCCTTTCTGTATGTTACTAATTCTTTGTCAATGTATTTGCCGTCTTTTGATATCGTTATTGTATCAATACCATTTGCACTTTTTTCTTTTGGGTAAATATTTGAAAAACTAAACTGACTTGCTTTTCCGATTCTTTAGATCTCTATATCTGCAGACATGGTATAAGGCTTTCCGGATGAATAGTCCAGGTAGGTTAAAGAACCTTCCCAACTTCCTACCAGTTTGTCAAAATCTCTAACAGATGTTTTCTGTGCATTACAATTTATAATAATTAGAAATGTAATTATTAGTGCCAGGTAGGTTTTTGTTTTTGTCATCATTTTTAAAAGTATTTTCTACAATATTTATAGCTCGTCTGATTTGAATACTTTTCCTTCCCACGTTCTCTGTGTTATCCCTCCATCTTCTTTTTTTGTTACAAATAAAACTTTGTACGAATTGTATTCATCTTTGTCTTTCAGAGCTTGTTTAACTACTACAGCTATTTGTCTTTCCAGCTCGTTCATCTGGCTTTCGGATGTTGGAGTGTTTTGTCTATTTGTAATATCAATTTCTAATTCAGAACTTAATCTTCCATTGTTTGATATTTCTTTTCCATCAAGATTAATTCCCTCGCAAGAAACAATTTTGTTTAAGTCTGCCTGTAAACTATCTGTTGATTTACTAAATACAGGATTTTTTGTCTTAGTCGATGTCATGGAGCAGCTAACAATGCTAAATATTATGAAAGTTACAAAGCTTACTATTTTGGTCATTTTAGAAAAGATCATTTTCATTTTTTCAATTTGAGTAGAAGGTTAATTTATTGAGCCGGTCTTTGGACTATCAGTTACGCTGGCATATACGCTATTCAAATTTATAAATAATTATTAATAACAAATAACCATTCTCTATGCCGGTATTATAAACAGTTGTAAGACCAGTTAGGAAGCAAGACCAGTAATGAATAAACTTCTGTTCCCTTTACAAATAGACAACGCCATTTGTTGCCCGCAATAAAAAAATAATTATACATTGCAAACTTAAATTTTCAAATGATACTATCTATTCAAAATCTTTCAAAAAAATACAATAAGGAAAAGTTTGGCTTGAGAGATTATTCCCTCAATATTGAAAATGGTATCCTTGGTTTACTTGGCCCAAATGGTGCCGGCAAGTCAACCCTAATGAAAATTATTGCAACCATCAGCAAACCCAGTTCAGGAACCATTATGCTGGACGGACATGACATTGTAAAAGAACCAAATTACATCAGAAAAATACTCGGCTATCTTCCCCAGGATTTTGGCGTGTATGCAAATCTGAATGCTCATGAATTTCTGGAATACATTGCCGCAATGAAAGGAGTGGGCGGGTCCAACCTGCACAAGCGCATAGAGATGTTGCTGGAAGGAGTGAACCTTATTGAAGCAGCCAAACAACCAATAGGAACTTATAGCGGTGGTATGAAACAACGCATCGGTATTGCACAGGCATTGCTGAACGATCCGAAAGTTTTAATCTTTGATGAACCTACGGTTGGTCTCGATCCGGAAGAAAGGGTACGGTTCCGCAATTTAATAAGCGACCTGGCGCAGGATTGCATTATCATCCTTTCATCGCATATTGTTTCTGATATTGAAACCATTGCTGATGAAGTGGCCGTTATGAAAAACGGCATGCTTATTACAAAAGGTACACAGCAGGATGTGATAAGATCTGTCGAAGGAAAAGTTTTTGAAATATTGATGGAAAGCGCTGCAGTGAATGATTTTAAAACAAAACACCTGGTGGTAAACAGCATCAGGCAAAAAGAGCATACAAGACTGCGGTACATAAGCGATGCTCCCGTGAGTGGTTCTGCTGCGGGCACCGCATCGCTGGAAGATGCATATTTGTTTCTCACAAAAAATAATGCATAATATGAATAATTATAAAAGCATTATTAAAGGGGACTATCAGCAAAGAACAAGGAGCTATGCTTTTCTTATTATACTTGCCATCAGTTTGTACCTGGCTTACACATTTGTGCCTGCACCCGGAGCAAATTATACTACCGTTAAAATTGGAAAATATGTTGGTTTAAATAATACTGCCTGGGTAGGATATGTAACCGCCATGATGACAAGTATATTCCTTTCTCTTATTGGTTTTTATTTAATAAACAATACTATCAAAAAAGACAGGGACACCGAAGTAGGAATGATCATCGCTACCACACAAGTGAGTAATTTTAAATACCTGTTTACAAAAGTGCTGAGTAATTTTATGGTGTTGCTTACCATCACAGGTCTTGTAAGCATCATGGGTCTTATTTTAGTTTTTGTAAGAAGCAATGGTGCTGCATTTAATATGGTGCAATTTCTTTTGCCCTACCTGCTTACTACCTTGCCCTGCATCTTCTTCATTGCATCGCTGGCTGTATTAGCAGAAGTATTTTTCGGCAAATGGCCCATGCTGCAGTATATAGGTTTCTTTTTTTTATTTGGTATCATCACAGCAAATGTTTTGCAGGGAGCCAGCTCCACATCTAAAATAGTGATGGATCCGTTTGGTGTAAAAATGGTAATGACCGGCATGGAAAATGTTGTTCGGCATCAGTATGATGCTACTGCAAGGGTTGGAGGTGTTGGTTTTAATGTAACTTCAAACCAGGAGGTAAAAAATTTTTTATTCGAAGGGATTTCCTGGTCAACATTGTATATCATCAGCAGGTTGATGTGGATTGGCATCAGCATACTAGCCATTTTTATTTCATCAAAATTCTTTCACCGCTTTGATGTAAAAGAAAAAATAAAAAGCAGGAAAAAGAAAATTATTTTAACCGAAAGTAACAAGGAGCGGAATGTATTGCAGGAAATAAAACTTTCTGAATTGCCTTCTATTAAAACAGACTATGGCATACTGCCATTTATAAAAACGGAGTTGTTGATGCTTTTTCGTAAAGGGCCAAAATGGCTTTGGCTGGTAAATATTGGCTGTATGATAGCGATGCTTTTTGTTCCGATAAAAATAGCCCACCAGTTTGTATTGCCTGTTCTCTGGTTTCTACAGGTTGGCCGCTGGAGCGATTTGGCTACCAAAGAAAAAACAAACCGCATTCATTA
>JBDSIB010000162.1:0-23068 GCA_039918155.1 Ferruginibacter sp. | reverse complement strand
CAAAAGCTTTTAATTCTTTTGCTGTTTTGACTATAGTTAATGATTCTTATTGAACAATAAAAAGATTATTCTTCCTTTAACTGTATTTCAAGATCTTTCATCATTCCGGGAGTAAGGTCATACTTATTTTTTTGTGCCTTTTTAAAAAACTGCTGCGCATTATAGCCTTTGTTTAAACTCTTCATCAGTTTACCCATGTAATATAATTCGAGTCCTTCCAATGGTTGCCCGGAAACATGTTGCTCAAAAACTTTATACGCTTCGTCCTTTTTATTATTCTTAAATAAGGTCCATACGTACCAGGCATAGCTTTGTGGTGTGGCACGGCCTGATAATTCATTCTTTGCAATTACTTCTGCTTTTGCAGGATCGTTTAAAATACCGGTATATAATTCAATCGTATATTTATTATACATATTGCCATAAACACTGTCTGTTACCTGTGCTGCAAATTCCTCTGCATATTTTTTTTGTAAAACGGTATCCCCTCTTTGTTCGGCTACCTGCTCTAATTTATAAAGCGGATCACCTATTTTAGTTTTTGAATGTACAAACTGAAATATTTTTTCTGCAAGGGAATCTTTTTTATCGTGAACAAGTAATATCCAGCCAATACCCATTATACTGTGCATATCAGAGCTGGCTAGCCTTACAGACTGTACATATAAATTATAAGCACTTTCCAGGTCAGCATTGTGCATATAAAGATCTGCAGCATTGGAGAGTGCCGACTGCTTTAGAGCCACTTCATCTTTTGCAATATTTACTGCATTTTCCATAGCAGTTATGGCACTATCTACATTGCCTTTATAATGCCACAACTTTGAACTTCTGAACTGGTAGCCATAGTCTGTAGGAACAGCCATCGTTTTTAATTGATCTTCTGCAACTCTGTATCTTCCTAATTCAAAATCAACATCAAAAGTTAATGCTGCAGATTGATATTTTCTAAGGCCTGTTGTACGTGCTTTTTCAAGTAAAGTATCCGCTTGTAAAAAGCGGTGTTGTGAAATTGCATTATGAATTAAGGAACCTTCCGGACCAACTTGTGTATAATTGAAATATGCATCCAGGCCGTGTAAAATACTATCTGCTGATCTTAGATCATTAATATCACCTAAAAACCCAAACCTTCCGGCAAGTGCACCTGCGTATTTTGATTCACTTACTTCATCATGCTTTTTAGGGTCTATCCTTCCTCCCCAAAATTTGAGGTCGTAGTCATTTTGTTTAATAAGCGCTGAAGGAGTGAAATTCTTTAAAAGACTATCTGTAAATGCAGTATCTACAATAAATTTCTTTTCCTGCTTGCAGGATAAGAATGTGAGCAGTATGATAGCTGCTGATAATAACTGTTTCATGTTTTAAAGGTTTGTATATTACTTACGTAAAATAATAACAAAAAGTTTACCCTCTTGCATCTGTAAGCATTTCAATAAACACAGGTTATTATTCCCAGCCACTTGCCAATACATCGGCAATATGCATTGTTTTTAAAGGAAGGTTTTTATTTTTTATTACCCCGTCCAGTTGCATAAGGCAACTCAGGTCTGTAGAAATGATATATTGGGCGCCGGTATCCAGAGCATATGTAAGTTTCTGGCTGGCCATTGCAATTGAGATAGACTCAAATTTTACAGAAAAAGTTCCACCAAATCCGCAGCAGGTTTCATTATCCTCCATTTCAACTATTTCTAAGCCTTTTACATGGCTCAACAATTTTCGGGGACCTTCTTTTATTTTACATTCTCTCAAGGCAGCACAGCTATCATGGTAAGTTGCTTTTGCATGTAAGGATGCGCCATAATTCTCAATATGCAAAATCTCAGTTAGAAATTCAGTGAACTCAAAAATTCTTTTGCCAATGCCTTTTACTTTATTGTGCGAAGAACTGTTATCAAAAAGTTGCGGATAATAATTTCTTACAAAACCAACACAGCTTGCAGTGGGAGCTACAATGTAATCAGCACCCTCAAAATCTTTTAAGAATTTAGAAGCTACACTCCTTGACTCATTTAAAAAACCTGCGTTAAAAGCCGGTTGTCCACAGCAGGTTTGATTGGCATTGTAATGCACTTCACAACCTGCTTTCTCCAGCACTTTAACCATGTTAAACCCGGTTTGCGGATATAGCTGGTCTACAAAGCATGGTATAAAAAGTTGCACTTTCATTTCTGCGTAATATGGTTGGCTTTTATGGAATCCATCAGTGCGATCATTTTCAAAGCGGTGGCTGCAGCTTCTTCTCCTTTGTGGCCGTGCCTTCCACCTGTTCTTTCATCGGCTTCTAACTGTTCATTTAGCGTAAGCACACCAAATATTGTAGGCACAGGAAGCAAAAGGTTTAATTGTGTAATACCATCTGTTACAGAGTTACATACATAATCAAAATGCGGTGTACCGCCACGCAGTACACAACCCAATGCAATAAAAGCAGATGGTTTATCATCTTTATACTGGTGCGTTTGCCAATACTGATTTATGGCAAAAGGTATTTCAATGGCACCGGGTACTTTTATCATTTTGATGCAAATGCTCTTTTCTTTCAACACTTTTATGCAACCTTCTACCAAAAGATCTACTACATGTGCGTTCCATTCGGTATGTACAATAACAACACAGGCATCCGTGTTTAACTGGATGCCTGTTGTATCAATTATTTCTGATGAACTAACTGCCATAATATTTTTAATTCCTGTTTTCTGCTTAGTTGATGATTCCCAATCTTGCAAGGTGCTTGTCTACATCTCCACCTTGTACTGCAGAATAATTTGGGAAATTATCTTTTAATTTTTGATAAAGCTCAATAGCATCTTTTGACTTACCCATTGCATCAGCATAAGAAGCTGCAATAAATAAAGCTTCGCCTGCTATTGCATCATCCTTATCACTTACATCTGTAGCCGCCTTTTTGTAATAAGATAAAGCTTCATCTATATTCTTTTGTTCAGCATAAGCATGACCAAGCATGATGTCTGCTTTGCTTTTTACCTGGGTTGCACCGTTATCATTAAATTCTTTTAAATATTTTATAGCATTGGTAAAATCTTTTTTATGCAAATAAGCCGCACCAGCCATATATGCTGCACGGTTAGCCACATCAGTGCCACCGTAATTGTTCATTATTTTTATAAGACCCACTACGTTTACACCTTCGAGGTTTCCTCCATTTAATACAATATTTATTGAATCTGCATTAAAACCGGTGGTAGCCATTTTATCAAATAAATTCTCAGCTGGGAAAATTGCTTCTGCTGCTTTTTTCTCTTTTGGTAATTTTACAAAGTTCTGGTATCCAAACCAACCTATTATACCCAGAACAATTACCGATACGCCAATTATAATTGGTTTACTGTATTGATCCCAGAAACCTTTTGCTTTTACTAACGAATCATCTGCCTGCACAGGAGTGGTTACTTTATTATCTGCCATTTTAATTTAATTATTATTAAGTCTTTACTAGTTAGAGTTGGTATTTGTTTAATCTGTAATAAATGGATAATCTTCCTGTACATAGACATCCTTCAATAATTCATCATCATCCGGCCATGGGCTTTCTTCGGCAAACTTTACGCATTCTTCCACTTCCATTTTCACCCTCTCGTTAATAATGTCAATGTCCTGCTCACTTACTTTGAATTCGCTTGTAAGCGTTTTGAGTACTTTCTCAATCGGATCTTTCTCTTTATATTCTTCTACTTCTTCCTTGGTTCTATATTTAGATGGATCACTCATACTGTGACCTTTATAACGGTAAGTTTTAATTTCAAGTAAGGTAGGTCCACCCTTTTCTCTTGCCCTGTTTGCAGCTCTTAAAACGGCATTATGTACGTCTTCGGGGCTCATGCCGTCTACAGTATCTGCCGGCATTTCGTATGAATCTGCCATTTTGTAAATATCCAATACCTTACTTGTACGTGCTACTGATGTTCCCATTGCATAGTGATTATTCTCACAAATAAAAACAACCGGTAGGCTCCATAGCATCGCCATATTAAAGGTTTCATGCAATATACCCTGCCGTGCAGCACCGTCGCCAAAAAAGCAAAGAACTACATTTTTTGTACCACGGTATCTTTCAGCAAATGCCAATCCTGCACCCGTTCCTATCTGGGCGCCCACAATACCGTGTCCTCCATAAAAATTTTCCTTTACCCCAAACAGGTGCATACTGCCGCCTTTACCTTTACTACAACCTGTTGCTTTACCATACAACTCAGCCATACTTGCTTTTGGTGTAACACCTTTTGCAATAGCCAAAGCATGGCAACGATAAGCGGTAATAAATTTATCTTCAGGGTTTGTTGCTGTCATACACCCTGCCGCTACTGCTTCCTGGCCGATATAAAGGTGACAAAATCCACGGATCTTCTGCATTCCATACAACTGTCCTGTCTTTTCTTCGAACCTGCGCATTAAAAGCATCAGTTCGTACCAGTACAAATAGGTTTCTTTAGAAAATTTGGTAGCCAATACTATAAATTTTAGGCCGCAAAGATAAGGGAGAAAAAGTAAAATTCTTTCAACGTATTTATATATCAGAAAGCATACAAATTTCTATGCTGAAATTGGCTTTTTTTTATGTGATATGAGTGGGTTCTATAGCCGAATTCTTACATTACCTTGCAGCCACATGTTGCAGCTTTCCAAAATAGTACTTACACATTTTAAAAATTACAATGTTTCGTCCTTTGATTTTACTCAAAAAGTAATAGGTATTTGTGGTTTGAACGGAATTGGGAAAACGAACCTGCTGGATGCGATTTATTACTGTTGCTTTACCAAAAGCTATTTTTCAGGTAGCGATGCTTTGAATATAGGGTTTGATAAAGATGGCTTTCGCCTGGTGGCTGATTTTAAAAAAGATGCTTCAGTCCAAAAAGTAATCTGCATCAACAGGGGCACGAACAAAAAAGAGTTTTCTCTAAATGATGTTCATTACGAAAGACTTTCAAAGCACATCGGTATTTTACCTGCGGTGATAATAGCACCGGATGATATTGAAATAATCATTGGCGGCAGCGAAGGGCGGAGAAAATATATAGATGCACTTTTAAGCCAATTGGATGCTGAATACCTGCAGCAATTGATGATCTACAACAAGGTATTGCAACAAAGAAACAGTTTGCTAAAAAGATTTGCAGAGCAAGGTAAAACAGATGAGCCATTGCTGCAAATACTAGACATGCAACTGATACCACCGGCAAATTATGTTTTTGAAAAAAGGAAATTATTTACAGTAGAATTGATTCCGCTGGTCCATGATTTTTACCACCAGTTGGCAGCCAATAAAGAAGAAGTGAAATTTACTTATGATAGTAAATTATCAGAAGAACCGCTTGAATCATTGCTGGTGAAGAACAGGGAGAAAGACAGGATTTTACAAAGAACCAACGCAGGTGTACATAAAGATGATCTTAGTTTTTATTTGAATGGCCAGGTGTTTAAAAGTATAGCTTCTCAAGGTCAGCGCAAAAGCATGTTGTTTGCTTTAAAGCTTGCTGAATACCAGTTGATAAAAAAGTACAAAGGATTTGCCCCGATTCTTTTGTTAGATGACGTATTTGAAAAATTAGATTATAAACGTATGCGCCACCTGCTACATTGGGTTTGCAATGAAAATGAAGGCCAGGTTTTTATAACGGATACTCATAAAGACAGGCTGGTGCAGGCTTTTGGTGAGTTGAATGTAAATGCACAGATAATAGATTTATAAAATTTATCTTTACAGCATCATGGCAGAATTATCTATGCAGGAAGCAATGCAGCAATTTTTAAAACACAGCAGGTTAAGAACCGGCGTGCAGGCTGTACAGATAGAAGAAGTGTGGGAAGAGATCATGGGAAAAACAATTGCAAAGTATACGGATAAATTACAGATTATCGGCTCTACCCTTTTTGTAACTTCTAACGTGGCTCCCTTAAAAAATGAATTACTTTATCAGAAAGAAAAAATAATTGAGAGGGTAAATGAAGCCCTCGGAGATAAAGTAATAAAAGATGTAGTTGTAAAATAATTAATTCAGTTTTACAACTTCAAAGTTCACCGCTTTTACATTTAGCAATAATCTAAGTTCGTCATTATCCCAGCGCTCATCAGGTGCACCACTTATATACATGTTAGTGCCTATATCAGCCAGTACCAATCCATATTTTTTCATAGCTTTTAAAATAATCTGCATGCGTGCCGGGTAGCCGGAAATGTCAAAAGCATTACTCAACCTTATTCTTGCACCAAACGGTAAAGAATATATGCTGCCTGTACTGTTTACCTTATGCCTGGCCGGAAAAATATAAGCAGCCTTTACATTTGCCTTAGTTAAGGTAAAACGAATCGCATGATCAATTTCGCCTTTTAATATTTCATCATACCTAACCAGTCCGGGAAAAATGGGTAAGCCGGCAGCATCAGCAGATGTCCAGCCTTCTGTTCTTACCTGGTTTGAATTGAGATTGAAAATAGCGGCGCTGCTGGCTTCCCAATGATTGCCATTTACACTTGCATTATACAATTCGTACAAAATTCCATTTTCTTTATCTACAGAAATTACATGACTATCTCCAACTCCATTTCCTTCTATTGGTGCGTTTAGAGGAATAGCGTATGGACCGGCATCACTTTCATCACCATAATTTCCATCATTGCCATTGGCTCTGAAAGTAACAGGAATTTTTGTCTGGCTGCCGCAAACCACAACAAAAGGAATTCCGATGAGCCCATTATCATAAAGGCCACTTCCAAAATCTGACTTTATACCTGTTGTGGAATAAGCGGCAAGAATCTGTTTGCTATATGCATCTACAGGTGCTGCTGAAATATCTGTATTCCAGGGGTTATCTTTTGGAAAAATAGTGATCGTTTCTGCATCTGCTTTTTGTGCAGTACAGGGTGTGCCGGGTGGTAATGGAGTTGTGGGCGGAGTTGTTCCAGGCACTGTACTTTGCTTAGTGCAGGAAACAGAAAGTAAAACGCAAATAAAGAGAATGGTTATTGATGGTTTCATAAGCTATTGGTGTATTTGCTAAGGTCTGCAAATAATATTCCAATACTACTTCATAAGTATAAAAACATTTGGAAAAACGTATAAATACGATTATTTATTCAACAATGGTTTTACAGTATACCCTTCTTTTTTCAGCAAGGAGATCAAGCCCTTATCTCCTACCAAATGCCCACAACCAACAGCAATAAAAACGTTTTCTTTTTTCAAAATGTCTTTCAGCTGGTTTACCCAATTCTTATTTCTGTCATCTAATAAGACTCCACGATCATCGGCCATTCCAAAATCTTTGTCATTGAACATTGCTTCTATTTTTGATATCTGCTGCGTTTTATAAACGCTGATCATTGTATCAAAAGACTTTTTATAAGTGTCAATACTGTCAATTGTTTTCAACAGATCTTTGGCCTGTTCTTCATAAGGAATACTATCAAATATAGATGCCTGGAATTGAATTGTTTCAAAACCATTTATTTTCTTTTTATCTGCTTTGGCAATTTTTAATAATTCTTCTTCTACCCCACTCAGGGTTTTGCATGGCATTAGTTTCGGGTAAATAAACGCTTCAAGGAAAGACGGTTTTATTTTTGCCATCATCGTTATTGGCATCGAAAGTGAATCCTTAAAATAATTACTCAGTCTTTCATAATCTTCCTGCGAATAGAGGTCTTTTAAAGTTTTCCCCTCTTTCATATTCATAAAAAACATAGCGCCTAATGTATTGGATGCATCATCCAGGTTCATTTCAAAATAAACTTCATCTACATTTTTAATTGCTTTCTGCAGGTTATCGCTGAAATGAATATCATCCTTACACATCAGGTGAAACGTACCCAGCAAATAACTTGGTTTGGCCAAATTATTGCCACTTATTTCCCACAGCACACTATTGTCATCAGGGCTGTAGGGAAGCTTCAACGTTTCCTGCGAACGGCAGGATTGTAAAAGAAAAAATGAAAAAAATGCGGCTACTAATTTCATATTTTAAAATATTTTTTTATACAGGCTTCCGCCTTTTTCAAATATATGCTGAATACTTTTTTCTGTGGCCTGATCTTTTTCCACAGTTGGGGCATGATGAGGTTTTATCCTTGCATCAATAACCAATGGCCCATTGCAACCCCAATGTTTATTTATTGTAAAAGGATCAATGCCGTAAATATCATGTGATGGATTAGCCCTTGTAAAAGTCACCCATAAAAAATTGTTTAAGGCTGCACTTACGAATACCGCATCATCTGCAATAATAATAAAAGGCAGGCTGACAACCTGATCAGTAAAGGGTTTTAGTTGATCACTTAATGATTGCATTTCTTCGGTCGCATTATTGTAATTGGTAAACTTTTTTGTTTGTAAAACAACTACACCGGGTATAATAATTTGTGGATTTTCAAAGCCTTTTAAATTTTTTATGCATACGGGAATTGCATTTGCCAGTTCTCTTTTAATATCGCCATAGGCCGCAAATACCACTTTACTTCCATTGTTAATGGATGTACCGGAATAATCTAATGTATCAATACTGGTATTGGTATAAAAATGTACATCTCTTTTTAAATCTATTCTTTGCAACAAAAATTGAAGGTATTCTTCTACCCTGTTTGTACTTATTTTATTTTCATCATCGGCTGTAATAAATAAAAATTTGGCAAGACTTAACTGACCGGTTCCTAAAATATGATTGGCAATAGTTAATAATTCTGCCGGCTGCTTTGTTGGAGCATACGGAGTGTATCGCTCACTACCAATAGCTAACAGTAAAGGATGGACGCCAGCCGCATCTACCGCATTTACTTCTTTTAATCCCGGTATTTCATCCTTCAATGCATTGCCGGTAATAGCATGTATAAGTTCACCAAAACTGGTGTCTTCCTGCGGCGGACGACCGACGACAGTAAACGGCCAGATAGCATTTTGCTTTGCAAATACTTTATGCACTTTTAAGACCGGGAAATCATGTTTCAAACTGTAATAGCCAAGATGATCACCAAATGGGCCTTCGGGTTTATTTTTATTTGGTATCACTTCGCCGGTTATTACAAAATCTGCATCGGTACTAATGCAATAACCATCAACATAGGTATAACGAAAACGCCTTCCACCAAGCACTCCGGCAAAGGTCATTTCGCTAATGCCTTCGGGTAAGGGCATTACTGCTGCTACAGAATGAGAAGGTGGTCCACCTACAAAGATGCTCACCTTTAGTGGCTGACCTTTTTTATTTGCTTTGGTTTGATGTACGCCAATGCCACGATGCAACTGGTAATGCAAACCAATTTCTTCATTTAATTTATATTCATTTCCATCCAGTTGAATACGGTACATTCCGAGGTTTGCATTCATAATGCCGGGCTTATCGACATCTTCTGTATAAACCTGCGGTAATGTTACAAAAGCGCCGCCATCCATTGGCCAGTGCTGAATAAGAGGCAGATCACTAATTTTTATTTCCTGAAAAAGAACGGGTTTTGACAATGGATTTTTTAATGGCAATGCTTTTAATGCAGCTAAGCCGGTACTGAAATTCTGTATTGGTTTTTTTATTGCCTGCAGTGGATTGCTTTTTATATCTATCAGCTTCTGAACATTTTCTAAAGTGCTCCGGAAAATGAATTTACTCCTTTGCAAAGTGCCGAAAATATTGGAAGCTGCTTTGAATTTTGATCCCTTTACATTTTCAAATAACAATGCCGGACCACCGGCTTCGTGTACACGAAGATGTATAGCTGCCATCTGGAGATGAGGATCTACGTCTTCTGTAATACGGACAAGCTGGCCTGTCTTTTCCAAATCATTTAAACAATCCTGTAATGAACGATAAGCCATTTAATTATTTTACTCCGCAAAGGTAGCCGTAAGCAGCGGAATGTTCAAAGCAGAAAACAAAGCTGTAATGGTGTTGAGTAATATTCTGCTGCTGAATGGCTACCGGATAGCAGTGGCAGGCCGAGGAACGAGGCCTATAACGCATAGCCGGAAACAATGATGATTAAAGGTATGTAGGGGAAAGCCCCAAACTAAAACATTCTTGGGCAGGAAGTTTTTGATCTTCTGATCCTGCTGCCATCATTATTTTTTCTGCTGTGTGGTGGCGTTAAGCGCATTCTGTAACTGATGCCGGTAAAATAATACCAATCTTTATTTTTAGGATTGCCACGCTTTGCTCCATCGGCAGGATAAGGTAAACCGCCGGGCAATTCATCGCCACGGTAAGCAATTGCAGCAGCAGTGCCGCCTCTTTTAGAAGCAAGTAAATTACCATCTACATAGGTTGTACTTACATCATCGAGGTAATCTGTAAATGTTTTGCGAATGCCTAATTCTATACCTATGCGGTGATTATCATCTATTGCCCACATTAAGCCACCACCAAAGGGAATCGCTGTTTGCTTCGTTTTGTATGGTTTTCTGTCTTTGTAAAATCCCTGGCCTTCGGTATCAAGCTCTGCTAAAAAAACGACATCGCCATTTTGATTTTTTGTGTAAGGATTAAATCCAAAGCGGGCTACACCTGCAAAAAAATATGGAGAAACTTTATAATCGTATAGATCGAATAAAGTATAATCAAAGCCGAGGGAGATTTCTGCAATATCGCTTGTAAAACTAAGGTTGCGGCTTTTGTTGGCGCCGCCGTTTTTGTCTGCACCGCTGATCTTTCCGAAGGTTGCATCTAAACGAACGCCCATCCTGTCGTTGATCTCATATAAAAAGCCTAACCCAACGGCCGGATGCGAATTACTTAAAGGAAACCGGGCACTACCCAGATCGCCGCTGTAATTAGAACCGCCCAAAAAGAATGTGGTGAAAAAATTCTGGGAAATTGCTGCGTTGCCGTACAGGCTCAAAAGCAAGAGAAGTAAATACTTCGTTACTTGTTTTTGAAAGATCTTGTTCAATTTACTTTTTTAGATACATAACTTCTTTTACCAGCTTTACGGTACGTGGCACATCTGGTAAATAAGCGGCAACAAGGTTTGGTGCATAATGCATTGGGGCATCTACCGAAGTGATTCTCCGGATGGGTGCATCCAGGTAATCAAAACCTTCTTTTTGAATGCGATAAGCAATTTCAGAACTTATAGAGGCATAAGGCCACTGCTCTTCTACTATTACTAACCGGTTTGTTTTTTTAACGCTTTCCAGTATGGTGAACCAATCCAGCGGGCGAATAGTGGCAACATCAATTACTTCTGCTTCTATTCCTTCTTTCGCCAGTTCTTCCGCAGCTCCTAACGCAATTTTCATCATTTTATTGAATGAAACAATGGTTACATCTTTTCCTTCTCTTTTTACAAAACACTTACCTATCGGTAAAAGATATTCTTCTTCCGGTACTTCGCCTTTATCACCATACATTACTTCACTCTCCATAAATACCACCGGATCATTATCCCGGATAGCAGATTTTAATAAACCTTTTGCGTCATACGGGTTAGAAACAGAGATAACTTTTAAGCCTGGAATATTTGCGTAATAACTTTCAAAAGATGTAGAATGCTGAGCACCCAACTGGCCTGCACTACCGGTAGCTCCTCTAAAAACGATTGGGCAACCAACCTGTCCGCCACTCATAGCCAGCATTTTAGAAGCAGTATTTAAAATTTGATCTAAGGCAAGAACTGCAAAGTTCCAGGTCATATATTCAACGATGGGACGAAGGCCATTTTGAGCTGCACCTACTGCAATACCAGTAAAACCTAGTTCTGCAATGGGGGTATCAATTATTCTTTTTTCGCCAAACTCATCCAGCATTCCCTGGCTTACTTTATAAGCACCATTGTATTCCGCTACTTCTTCACCCATTAAAAATACGTTCTCATCACGTCTCATTTCTTCCTGCATCGCTTCTCTAAGGGCTTCTCTGAATGCTATTTGTCGCATATTATTTTATAATTTTTTTATTATTGGTGGGCAAATTTATTCTATAACGGGCAGATGAACAAATAAGGGATTTGATTCTGCATAAAAAAATGCAATCCATTTTTTAAAATGATGGATTGCATTTGAATAATGTATTAAATATGTTACATTATTTCTGCCAGCTTATCTGTCAGTTTCTTACCAAAAAGGTTCTTTGCTATTATTTTACCATCTTTATCGATCAACATATTCGATGGAATAGCTTTAATATAAAATTCATCTGAGGTTTGATTGCCCCAACCTTTCAGATCACTCACCTGGTACCAGCCGAGATTATCTTTTACAATAGCATTTTTCCATTTCTCTTTGCCTTTCTCATTATCGTATGATACGCCGAATATTTCAAATCCTTTATCATGATACTCGCTGTAGGCTTTTACAATATTGGGGTTCTCTCTGCGGCATGGACCACACCAGCTTGCCCAAAAATCCACCATCACATATTTCCCTCTTAATGAAGAAAGAATAACAGATTTACCTGTGGTATCAAATTGAGAAATATCAGGTACAATCTGACCAATAGCCACTTTTTTATATGCATCTACCATTTTCTTTATAGCAATGCCCTGTTTACTTTCTTTCACTTTAGTATCTAAAGCATTGTACAGTGGTTCTACATCAGACGCTTCAGCATAGTAACCAAAATTTTGCTGTATAGCCATAGCACCACGAAGAGATGATGGATTCTGTTTTACAAAATCACCGACAACCTTTCTTTTTGCATCAGTAATTTTTGTTTCAACTTCATCAAGACTATCCATTACAGGTTGATTCTTTGTTTTCGATGCCTCTTCGTAAGCCTTACCCATGCTTTCTTCCCATGCATCTACCGATTTCATCATATCTTTCAGTTTTGCATTGTCTTTATTTAATTCAGAACCTGTCACTTTTACCAGAGGTAAAGAATTTCCTGCGCCAGTTAATGATATTTTTGCAGCTTCCAGGTAAAATGGCAGGTAGTTTTCTGTCCGAACGCCATCCAGATTGACATTACTTAAATAAGCATTTTGTGGAGATGATGCAAAACCCTTAAAAGAAAATTTGCCATTCACAATGTTGGCAGAATCTACTTTAGGGCCATTTTCACCATAAACAGTTAAGAAAACCTTTCCGGTTTTAGCTTTGGAAAAATTACCATTAACGATATAAGCCGAATCTACGGATTGAGCAGTAGCAGTGCCTGCAAATAAAACTGCTGCGAAGAAAAATATTTTCATGTTTTAAAAATTGAGCTTACAAGATAATTAAATATGGTTTATCTGAATTACCATTTATATAACTCTACTGTATATTTTCAATAACCATTGCAGATGCACCACCACCGCCATTACAAATGCCTGCTGCGCCATACTTTGCATTATTTTGTTTTAATATATTAATAAGTGTAACAATTATACGGGCACCGCTTGCGCCCAGCGGATGGCCAATTGATACAGCACCGCCATTTACATTTACTTTTGACGGATCCAGCTTCATGCGCTTACTATTTTCGATACCAACAACAGCGAAGGCTTCGTTCAGTTCAAAATAACTGATGTCTTCCATTTTTAACCCGGCTTTTTCGATGGCTTTTGGTACGGCAATAGCTGGCGTAGTAGTAAACCATTCAGGTGCCTGTTCTGCGTCTGCATAGCTGATAATTTTTGCGATTGGTTTTAAACCCAGTGCATCTGCTTTTTCTTTGCTCATCAACACCAATGCTGCTGCGCCATCATTCATGGTGCTTGCGTTGGCAGCAGTTACAGTTCCGTCTTTTTGAAAAGCGCCTTTCAACTCCGGTATCTTATCAAACTTTACATTAAAAGGTTCTTCATCTTTTGCAAAAAGTATAGGATCACCTTTGCGTTGAGGAATCTGTACCGGTACGATCTCATTATCAAATTTACCACTACTAACGGCTGCCTGTGAACGCTTATAGCTTTCTACAGCAAAAGCGTCCTGATCTTCCCGGCTGATGCCGCACGTGCCGGCACAAAGTTCTGCAGCATTCCCCATAGCTTTGCCATCATATACATCGGTTAGACCATCTTTCGCCAGGCCATCTATAAAAGCTACATTACCATATTTATTGCCCCATCTCATCGCATCGGCATAGTAAGGCACATTGCTCATGCTTTCCATTCCGCCTGCAATTACAATGTCTGCATCGCCCAGTATTATGCTTTGTGCCGCCTGCGATATAGCTTTCATTCCACTTGCACATACTTTATTTATAGTGGTGCAGTTCACTTCATTTGGCAAGCCTGCAAATTTCGCCGCCTGTCTTGCAGGTGCCTGCCCAAGATTTGCCTGGATGACACAACCCATCAAAACATCATTTACTATTTCTGGTTTTACGCCTGCTTTTTCCAAAGCGCCCTTAATGGCAATACTACCTAATTGCGTTGCAGTAAACCCCTTTAGTGAACCGCCAAAACTTCCAATTGGAGTTCGGACTGCGGATATAATATATACTTCTTTCATTAAAATAAATTGAGGCATAAAGTTACAGCATTACGCACAAGTGTTGACAATATGCATATAGATGCTGACAAGCTTTAAGATTTTATTCCGGTAAATTTGTTTAACAGAAATACCTTTTCTTTAAATACTGTTCAATATTAATTAAACAACCGTGAGCTTATGAAAATTTTATGGAAATATTTAAAACCGCACCGCTGGCTGGCAGTTTTCTCTTTAATATTAGCGGGTATTGCACAGTTACTTACCCTGCTTGATCCTGTAATCTTCGGAAAAATAATTGATGGTTATGCTTTAAATCCGGGCAATAGAACAGAGCAGCAATTGGTGAATGGAATTATATGGTGGTTAGCCATTGCAGTTGCTGTTGCTATGGCAGCAAGAGTGGCTAAAACTTTCCAGGAATATTTACTAAGATTGGTGGTACAAAAATTTGGTGTGGCTATTTTTTAATGATGGTCTTAAACAAACCCTGCGCCTCAGCTACCAGGAATATGAAGAACAACGTAGTGGTGAAACACTTTCTATTTTACAGAAGACAAGAAAAGATACCGAAACGTTTATCACTTCTTTTATCAATATTGTTTTCTCTACCATTGTTGGCGTTGGCTTTTTGACCTGGTATGCCATTACTAAAAATTGGGCACTCATTCCCGTTTTTCTCATTGGCGTTTTGCTGCTTGGTGGATTAACGGGATTGCTTAGTAAAAAAATAAAGACAATACAGCGTAGCATTTTCCGGGAAAATGCGATCATGAGTGGCAACATCACTGAATCGCTCCGCAATATAGAACTGGTGAAAAGCCTGGGCCTCACCTACCCCGAAATAAAAAGATTAAAAACATTTACGCAAAGAATTTTTGACCTGGAAATGGTGAAATTCCGTAAAGTACGGACACTTAGTTTTTTACAGGGAACGACATTAAATTTGCTGAAGCAATCTATCTTATTCATTTTGCTTTGGCTTATTTTTCGTAAAGTTTTAACCCCTGGTGAACTTATCTCCATGCAGTTTATCATCAATACTATTTTTGTTCCGCTGCAGGATCTTGGTAATATTATTTTGGCCTATCGGGAAGCGGAAGCTTCGCTGCAGAATTTTGATAACCTGATGCAAAAGCCTGTAGAAGTAAGGCCTGAAGAACCGATAGAGATAGGTGACCTGGAAAGCATAGAATTTAACGAAGTTGTTTTTCGCCATAAAACGGGCACAGAGAATGCGCTGGATGGCATTAGTTTTAAAGCCAGTAAAGGACAAAGCCTGGCTTTTGTGGGGCCTTCCGGTTCGGGAAAATCTACGCTGGTAAAACTGCTGGTAGGCCTTTACACACCAGTGAGTGGTAATATTTATTTTGATGATGTATCGGTAAAGGATATACGCTATAATAAGATACGCCGGCAGATAGGTTTTGTAACGCAGGAAACACAATTGTTTGCCGGAACGGTAAAGCAAAATCTGCAGTTTATAAAACCGGCAGCAACTGACGAAGAAATGATAAATGCTTTAGAGAAATCTTCTTCGATAAATTTATTGAATAGCCCTAAAGGTTTGGAAACCATGCTAGGCGAAGGCGGCACCAAACTTTCCGGCGGAGAAAAACAGCGTTTATCCATTGCCCGTGCTTTGCTTCGTAATCCACGGTTGATTATTTTTGATGAAGCCACTGCATCGCTGGATTCGCTGACAGAACAACAAATAACAGATACTATAAAAGATATTGCAGAAGAAGGAAGCCAAATCATCATCAGCATTGCTCACCGGTTGAGTACCATTATGAATGCGGATACTATTTATGTGTTGGAAAAAGGGAAGATAGTGGAGAACGGTTCACATGAAGATTTGCTTGCGTTGAAAGGCTTGTATTATGCCATGTGGAGGCAACAGATAGGTGAACGTAAATCACCGGATGTTTTTGTTGTAAAAAATAATGTTGTGGAGATTGATGAAGCGGTGTAATAAAAGACGGAAATAAAAATATTTATTTACATTTTTATCCTCGGATCAATCTTACTATAAATAAGATCTGCAATAATATTGATCACTACAAAAATAAAAGCACTGAATAATACCGCTCCCATTACAACCGGGTAATCTAACTTTTCTAGGGCATCTACGGTAGTTTTTCCAATACCTTTCCAGCCAAAGATATACTCTACAAAAAAAGCGCCGGCAAGCAATTCTGCAAACCAGCCTGTAATAGCTGTTATTACCGGGTTTATGGCATTTCGCAAAGCATGTTTAAAAATAACTGTTTTTTTAGATAAGCCTTTTGCATACGCCGTTCTTATATAATCCTGTCCCATTACATCCAGCATGGAACTTCGGGTAAGTTGTGTTATAACGGCGAGTGGGCGAATACCTAAAGTAAAAGCTGGTAAGATCAGATTCTTAAGAGCCAGATATTTTTCACCTGTAACTTCATCAATTTCAAAAAGGCTGCCGGTGAGATTAAGCCCGGTGTATTTATGCAGGACTACGCCAAAAATATAAGCGACAATGATAGACATAAAAAAAGAAGGCGCAGAAATGCCTGCAATACTGGTGAATACTGCTGTGTTATCTATCCAGGTATCTTTTTTAACTGCAGAAATAATACCAAGCAAAATACCTGCAATACTTGCAAAAAGCATAGCTGTAATCGCCAATACTATTGTACCGGGTAATGCCTCCGCCAAAACAGATATAGTATCTTTTTTGGTTTGATAACTTTTGCGGAGGTAGGGAATCTTTAGACCAATTTTAGTATCTCCACCAACAAAAAAACCTTTCAATTCTTTTTTCTGGATGTCTGATTTGGAATTAATTGAAAGTGGTGAAACATCATTTAAGTATAACAAAACCTGTTTCCATTTTGGTTTATCCAGGTACAGATCTTTACGGATATTATCCATCGTTTTTTTATCTCCTGTCTGGCCAAGAATTAAACGAGCCGGATCACCAAAACCCTGGAACATAATAAATACAAGCATTACAACACCTAATAATACCAGGCACCCATAAAATATTTTTTTAAGTATGTAATTCACGCTTTATTTAAAATTTATAAGAAGCACTATTTTACTCTACCAAAATCTGCCCAACTCCATTTTTTTTGAACAACCGGTCCATGCATTAAATACAAAGCCGGGTTGGTACGTGCCGCAGTTTTGATAGCTGTTGCATCGCAGGTATAAATATTATTTACCGGTAAATTATTTTTTGCAAACAGATCTGCAATTGCATCACGCTGAGCCGTTATTACGTAGATCTTTTTATTTGTTTCACCCGCCAGGAAATAGACATTCTTCAGATCTGCCATCCAACTTGCAGCATTAGAAGGTAACTCTTTTATAAAAAGAAGATAATAATCTGCATTAACGGTGAGTAAGCTCTCTGTAGAGTCAGTTCCATCTTCTGCTGTAAGTGAAAAATCATTTATGAGCGGTACATTATTTTTACCGGCTGAAATTAATTTTCGTTTTCTTTCAGAAAATTTCCAGGTAGAATCGGGTAAAGCACTAACGGGAAAATCTTTTTTCACCCCATCTTTCTCATACACAAAAACATAATCATATTTATCCGGTATTGCATCTGAAGGCATCTTTCTTAGTTCTAAAATATTATTACCAGCTTTGTATGGCAGGCAATCTTTTAAAGGCAGATGATTTAATACATACCATTGTAATATCAAGGTGGCTGCGATGCTTATAATCAGCACCAAAGAATTTATCAGGGGTTTAACAATTGGAAAAATATATTTTCTTTTAAATAGTAATAATAATGAAAAAGCCAATAATATAATATCTTTTGTAAAAGTTTGTATAGGTGTTAATGGAATACAATCTCCAAAGCAGCCGCAGGCACGTATTTTACCGCTAAATAAAACATAGCTTGTAAGAAAAGTGAAGAACAACATCAACAGTAAAAGCACCCAGCTTGTTATTTTTTTTTGCCAGCCATGTAATAATGCAACGCCCACTCCAACTTCCAGCGTGATCATAATTATAGAAAATGGTAATGCATAATTTCCTAAAGTTCCCATCATGCTTTTCATAAAGCCACTCGCTGCCCAGGCCTCAAAAAATTCCTGCATTTTATAAGCAAGTCCCAATGGATCAATTGCTTTTACCAGTCCGGAAAAAATAAAAAGCAAACCGGTTAATATTCTTACAACGTTTACAACAATCTTCATAAAATTATATTAGTGTTTCTTTTCATCAATCAGTATTAAACCAAATACTGCATAGTTAAGTATATCAAAAAAATTAGCATCAATTCCTTCACTGGCAACTGTTTTACCATCGTTGGAAATAATTTGTTTTATTCTAAGAATTTTTGCCAGGGACAGATCTACAAAACTTTCCTGGCTCATTTCCCGCCATGCTTCTCCATAATCATGATTTTTATCTTCCATTAATTTTTTAGATAGGAGAATTTTCTCATCATACATTTTCTTCACAATAGCTACATCAAGCTGCTCCGGCTCATCACTGTTAAGTTCTAACTGAATAAGGCCGATCACAGCATAATTTAATATTCCCTCAAATTCACTTTTAATATTATCACCTATGCGTTGTTCTTTCTTTTCCTGTATGGTTCGTATGCGCTTTGCTTTAATATATATCTGGTCTGCCACCGAAATGGTACGATACACTCTCCAGGATGTTCCATAGTCAGCCGTTTTTTTAATAAAAATATTTTCGCAATAACTTATTACTTTATCGTATTGTTCGTTGGTTGTCATTACTTTGTTGTGAATTACTTCTCTTTAAAAAATTATCAATAGCTTCAAAATTACAATTAGTAAATCAAATGTTTACACTTAACTGTAAAGGAAAAATAGTAAGTATTGAAAAGCCTTTGTTAATGGGCATTATCAACATTACTGCTGATTCTTTTTATAAAGGATATCTTGATAAAGACATCGACGTCATTTTGCAGCTTGCTGCTGAAATGATAAAAGAAGGTGCTGATATTCTTGACATTGGCGGACAGAGCACCAAACCGGGCAGCAAACAATTATCAGTAGAAGAAGAAACTCAAAGAGTGTTGCCGGTTATTGAAGCTATTCACCGGAAGTTTCCTGATACGATTATTTCTATTGATACTTTTCACAGCAAAGTTGCTTCTGCTGCTGTGCATGCCGGAGCATCTATTGTAAATGATGTAAGCGCTGGTAACATGGATGAAGACATGATTGCTACGGTTGCTTCTCTAAGAGTTCCTTATATATGCATGCACATGAAGGGCACGCCTGAAACCATGCAACTGCAACCGCATTATGAAAATTTAACTAGGGAAATTCTTGATTTTTTTATTGCTAAAATTGCTGAGTGTAAAACGGCAGGTATTAAAGATATTATTATCGATCCGGGCTTTGGATTTGGAAAAACCATTACCCATAATTTTGAACTATTGAAAAATCTTTCCATATTTAAGATGCTGGAACTGCCTATTCTTGCAGGGCTTTCACGTAAAAGCACTATTTATAAAACATTAAAAATTGATGTAAGCGAAGCGCTGAACGGAACTACCGTATTAAATACGATCGCTTTACTGAATGGCGCCAATATCTTACGAGTACATGATGTAAAAGAAGCAAAGGAAACTATTCTGCTGATTAATAGATATAAAAATGCCGCAGAGTAAACTATGCGGCATTAAAAATATTTCTTACTAATTAATTAGATGGAGCTGGTGCTGCAGTTGCAGGTTGTGCTTTTTTCACGCTATCCATGTAATGCTTTTGCATTTCCTGCATTTTCTTTGTCTTTGCTTCTACATCTGCTTTAGCCTGAGCTTTGTTCATTACATCCAACACTGTAATATCAAAAACAAGAATTGAATTTGCTGGTAAATCTGGACCGCCCGCCTGTGGGCCATAACCCAATGAAGATGGAATGTACAATTTTGCTTTTGCGCCTTTATTTAATAAAGTAAAGCCATCAAGCATACCTTTTATCAATGGCTGACCTAAAGAAGGATCGTCAGTCAAATTAACCGCAAGTGGTTCCATGTGTCCTTTTGTTGGATCAGTATTGCTGTCAAAAGGAATTTTACCACCTAATACTGAACCGCTATAACTTGCTTTGGCAACTGAAGCAGTATCAATATTGTTTCCGGTACCGGGAGTAATAATTTCAACATAAGTACCCTGTGGAGCTTTTATTGCTTTAATATTATTTTTTGCAAAATAATCAGTCAATGTTTTATCATCTTTTTTCAACTGATCAGCGGCTTTTACTTTTGCAATTGCTTCGGCGCCGACCATTGCTAATTTTCTTGCACTGTCAGCTTCCTGCTGGTTAGCATAAGCATTGCTTATTTTATAATTGACAACAATAAACTGTCCTTTCTGCATAAACGGTGCAGCCTGGCCTTGTTTAATAATACTGTCAGTAGCTAATTTCATAATGATGCTGTCGCCAACATGAAGATTTTTAAATACTTCTTTGTAAAGCGGTGGAAACTGCGCTGTATCAAATGGTGCAAACTGTGGCATACCGGCAGCGTAAGTATCAGTCAATACACTGTCTTTGTATTTTACAAGCATGTTAATAGCGATGATGTTACCATCGGTAACTAATTTGCCGCCTTTTGAAGGAATAACCATGTATTCTGTTCCGTCTTTTGCTTTTTTAAACTGTTCTTTACATGCAGAAAAAGTCACCACTGCAAGCAATAATAAATAAGAGAATTTTCTCATTGTAATTGTTATTTGTTTTTTAAAATTTATAAGTACTTAATTGATCCCTGTTTTCTTTCATGGCCGCTTTAAAATCTTCTACCACTTTTTCCAAAGGTTCTTTGCTTTGGCCACCAGCAGCATTAAAATGTCCACCACCGTTAAAATATTTTCTTGCAAAAGTATTAACATCAAAATCACCTTTACTTCTGAAGGAACATTTTCTTTCTTCTCCCCTGTCTATAATAATCGTCGCCAGTTTTATTCCTTCTATTCCCAACGGGTAATTCACTAATCCTTCTGTATCGCCTGTTTTGATGTCATATTTAACCAGGTCAGCCTGTGGCACCGCAATTAATGCAGTATTGTATTCATAAAAAACCTCCATTCTATTCAACAATACATTGCCAATAAAACGCAACCTGCTTTCAGAAAAATTATCATAAATAGCTTCGTGTACTTTATTATGCTCGAGCCCTTTTTCTTTTAAAACTGCAACCAACGAATGCACGTTTGCAGAGGTTGATGGAAACCGAAAAGAACCAGTATCCGTCATCACACCTGTGTAAATACATTCTGACACATCCTTATTTATCTTATCAGAAAAACCGGATGCTGCTATAAAATCATACACCATTTCTGCAGTAGAACTTTTCTTTACATCGCTTTCGCCGTATGCAAAAACTTCTACCTGTGGTTGTTGGTGATGATCGATCAAAATGCGTTTGCCCTTTGCCGTTGCCAATACCTCTTCCATTCTTTTGGTCCGGCTTAGGGTATTAAAATCCAGACAAAATATCCAGTCTGCATTATTGATAATATCATTTGATTTCTCTGTACTGCGTTCGTAATCCAATACCTTATCGCAACCCGGCATCCAACTTAAAAAAGAAGCCCAATTGGTAGGAGAAATTACCGTAACCTTGTGACCAAACTGAATTAAAAAGTGGTATAGACCAAGGGTAGAACCCATTGCATCGCCATCTGGCTTTTGATGCATTGTGACTACAATCTTTTTTTCAACTGAAAGTTGAGGATATATATTCCGAAGAGGCTCCATAAATAAGGCGCAAAAGTATGGGTAAAAAATGATATAATATCATTGAAATAAAGGTAAATAAAACGCTGTATTTTTTTAACAAAGGCATAACCTCAATTTTTATTTGTAATTATTGCTTTTATTAAAGGCTATCAGCTTAACTTTGCGCCCAAAATTGAATATAATGACCAACAGAACTTTTACAATGATAAAGCCCGATGCTACAGAAAAAGGCAGTACTGGCGGCATCTTACAAATGATCAATGAAGCAGGCTTTCGTATTGTAGCAATGAAAATGACAGAGCTTAGCACTGAAAAAGCCGGGCAGTTTTATGAAGTCCACAAAGAGCGTCCGTTTTATGGCGAACTGGTAGAATTTATGAGCCGTGGACCAATTACTGCAGCAATACTTGAAAAAGAAAATGCTGTGGAAGATTTCCGCAAACTGATTGGCGCTACAAACCCTGCAGACGCAGCAGAAGGAACTATCCGTAAAAAATATGCAACTTCTATAGGCGAAAATGCTGTGCATGGCAGCGATAGCGATGAGAATGCAAAGATTGAAGGTGATTTCTTCTTCAGCAAGCTGGAGCAGTTTTAATAATATACCTACTTATTTATAAAGCCGTTTTGCAAGAGCAAAGCGGTTTTTTATTTGTAACCAGCATTTGTTTTTCATAGTAATATTCTTGTGTCACTCTCCCGATAATTATCGGGATGTACTGCATACCTTTAAGCATCTTTCATCAAAGCGTAAAAACCAGATTGTAATTTTCCATTATGCAGGTATCCCTTACCATTATACGCTATCGTAAAATTTTTGTTCCATTTGCATTTTTTGCAATGGCAATTTTTCGTTTGCCCCTTTGGCTAAATAAGAATATTTCATTTTATAAATTAATGGGCAGCGGCAAAAACGGCACTTTCGATAAAACACCGGATCTGCAGCAGTGGGCCATACTCACCGTACAACAAAATGCGTT
>JBDSIB010000161.1:0-12256 GCA_039918155.1 Ferruginibacter sp. | reverse complement strand
AATAATTACTGCCATTGCGCTTTCCCAATTTTCAATTCCTGTTATCAGTATTTCCGCTTTCTATTTTTTTAGAACTGAATTTCTTCCCGGAGCTGAAATTATAATTCAATGAAATACTCGGGTTTCTTGTTTGTCTTTTTTGATAGAAATAAATATGTGTACGGGCATAATCGGTGATCTCTTTTTCTCTGGAAGAATTGCTGATATCCGAACAATACAATTTCACCCTGCCCTTTCCATGAAATATTTTACGACTGATCCCAAGGTCGCAATAAAATTGATATGCCATCAGGGAGTTAGCTTCCACATATTTTGAACGGTATTCGCCTATGACCTCAACGTCCATTATTTTTTTAACGATGATCGTATGCAATGATTTTAATGCAAAAGTTTGCTGTTGAACTTTTACCTGGTTGATGGTATATGCGGCATCATATGCAAATGCGCTGTTGCTGCTCGTCCAGCCTTTAATGATAGTGAATGGCGCAGATAAAGAAATACCATATTCTGTATTTCTATCAAAGTTCTGGTATTGATACTCGATGATATTTCCGGCGACAGGCGTAGCCAGTTGCCCAATTACTTTATCTGTAACGGCAAGATAAACAGTTGCAGAAAAATCATTCAGAAAGTTATAGCCTGCTTCAACATTATTTGTGTATTGTGGGGTTACGTAAGGGTTTCCGAGCATAATGGTATGATTATCAAATTGTATCCGATAAGGATTCAGTTCTTTAAAACCTGGCCGTTGCAGCCTTCTGGAATAATTAATATAAACTGAATTACCTTTTGTTTCATTCAATGTATGTGTAATAAAAAGAGAAGGGAACCACCCTGAATAATTACGATTGAATTGCTGTACTGTTGTTAGTGAATTTCCTTTAGAAAAAGTTTCTTCCGTACGTAAACCAGCTTTCACTGAAGTTTTGCCGAAGGTTTTTTCCAGGGCTGCATAAAACATTAGTATATTTTCATTGTACAAAAAATGATTGCTTAGCAGTGAATCATTTTTCCATTCGTTTCCAAAAAAATCATTCCTGATGAGTTGATTATCCTTTTTAGTACTTGCATATTTTGCTCCCGCTTTTAACTGAAGTTTATTACTGAAAACTTTTGTATAATCCATTTGAAGTGAATAAATGTTGGTAGCAATTGGTGTATTAACCCGGTAGGTAGTGTTTTGCAAAGGATCATCATAGGTTGCCGTGAACTGGTTCAGCTCGGCTTTTTTTCCGTAGAGATGATCAGCAACTATTTTAAATAAAGAGCCAAGAGTATCTATCTTCCAGCTATAATTAAAAGTAGTCGTAATAAATAGCGGCTTGCGTACCCAATCTGTGTAGGCGTAACCGCTAGTCTGCTCTGTAGCATCCTGATAATAACTGTTGGTATAAAATTTATTGTAAAACTGGTTACCGATGCTGATGGACTGTATACCGATGGACTGATTTTTATTGATGTCATAACCAATGCCGAAACGGAATTGCTGACGGCGGTTATCATTATCCCGGGTGCCGCTGGTATTGTACTGGCTTTTATCAGGATAAGTAATGTTGGAATAAGCACTGGAAGAATTTCTATCCTGCGACAGAGAAACGCCACCCGACAAATAAAGACGCTGCACTTTAAGATCCAGCGAAGCGCCATCACTGATGTAAGCCTTATCCCACTGCAATCTGTTGAAGCTGTAAACAGATCCGTTCAGCCCATCTTTCCTGGCTTTTTTTAAAATAATATGTATTATACCACCTGCACCGGCGGCTTCAAATTCTGCCGGAGGATTCTGTATAACTTCAATCTTACTGATGTCTTCAGAGCGGAGCGATTTAAGATATTCCGCCAGTTCCTCTTCCGTCATGCGTTGCACCATATCGTTTATCATCACCGTTACAGACTGGTTTCCCTTTATGCGGATAGCGCCATCACTGTTTACCCAAATGCCGGGCGATTTTTGTAACACTTCCAGCCCGGAGTTACCATTAGCCAATATACTGTTTTCAACATTGATAATGTAGCGGTCGGAGCGACGTGTAATTAACGGGCGCTTAGCCGTTACTGTTACATCATTTAATAATTCATTTGTTTTTTGTAAAATAAATACAAGAGAGCTTGTATCCGGATAAACAAACTGGTTGGTGATCGTAGTAAATCCAATGAGAGATAATTTTAAACTGTATGTTTCACTTTTCTTGAAAGGCACGCTCAGGTTGAATTTCCCATTATCATCCGTTGTTGCGCCGGCAATAAAATATTCATCATGCGAAAGCAGAACAGAAACATTTGGCAATGGTTTATTATGGCTATCCGTCACCAGGCCGGGATAAATATCCTGCGCAGCAATATTCATTGCCGAAATAACAAATAGAAGAAAAAATAAACTCTTTTTAAACATTAAAATAATTGAAAAGCAAACTTAAACTAAATAGTTCGTTTTATAACTAATTATTTAGTTTAAGCTTTTTATTTAAGATCCTTTAAACTGTTGCGGATAGACGCTGAAAAAGAAGTTGCCTGCAAAACAAATTGTGCAAATTAATTTCGTAAATGTTCTTTGAATAAGATGCAATACCAAAGCAATCGCATTTCCAAGAATACCCTCCTGCGGGTATATACAAGGAGATTACAATATTTAATTTTACCTCCGTATAAATAATTTCATTTAAACAGCATCTATAATTAAAAAATTTTATGAAGAAGATTTTTTTATTTATTGCCATCCTGAGTATTACCCAGCAAAAAACAAAAGCCCAGAATTTTGGAACCGGGCTGGAAGTAGACCTGGAACTCCTGGCAAAAACTCCCCGGAAAGTAGAATTGTCGCAGCGTAGTTTCAGCGACCTGCCCTCCAGTTTTTCATTAGAGAAGTGGTGCCCTACACCCGGCAACCAGGGCCAGTTTGGAACCTGTACCGCCTGGGCAAATGCTTACGGCATTGCGACCATATTGTATGCTGAAACGCACAATATTACTGACAAAGTACTTATTAATAAATATGCATTCTCTCCCACTTTTATTTACGAACAAATTAAAAGCAGCACAGATCAAAACTGTCAGACGGGTACTGATCCTAACAGGGCAATGTTGCTAATGATGAGTGCCGGAAACGCCTTGATGACAACGGCGCCGTATCGTTGCGGATCCACACCTTCTGCCACTGCGTTGGCTGAAGCAAAAGATTATACCATTGCAGAAGCAAGCATTCTTTTTGCAAAAGTTGGAATCTACAACAGTGATAAATTTTCAGTGTCAGAATCAGAAGCGATAGAACGCACCAAAAAAGCAATTTCTGAAGGAAGCCCGGTTTCCATTGCTTTTACACTGCCGCCAAGTTTTCAAAAAATACGTAGCAAGGTTTGGCACCCTATACCTGATGAGGCTTTTACAAAATGGGAACACAGCGGCCATGCCATGGCGGTGATCGGCTATGATGATAATTTAGAAGGAGGCGCTTTCCAAATATTAAATAGTTGGGGAACAGATTGGGCCGGCAATGGTGGATTTGTATGGATAAAATATCCTGATTTTTACCGTTGGTGCATGTTTGCTTTGCAACCATTTGCCAACCCTAATACCAAACCACCTGCAGAAATGCAACCCAAGCCTGCACCGAAACCAGAACCAACACCTGAGCCTAAACCTGAGCCTAAACCTGAGCCAAAACCAGAACCAAAACCCGAGCCGAAGCCTGCACCTGCACCGGAAGAAATGACGCTGAGTGGAAATATAGAATTTAAACTGAACAGTGGTGATGATATGCCTGTAAACCGCATCAGCACCAGGAACCTGGTAGTAGAAGAAGAAAACCCAACCAAGGAAGACCTGGTGGCTTATACAATGATGAATAGTTACAGCAGTGGTACAAAATTCAGGTTCTTTATGAACGTAGATCATGAAGCATACATATATGCATTTGCCACAGACCTTACAGGCAAAATAAATAAGATACTTCCTTTTGATGATCTTACCAGTACGCATGTTGGTTCCAATTCTGTTATTGCTTTTCCGAGTGATACCAAAATAATAAAGCTGGATGAGAACCCGGGTGTAGATTACCTACTGATCTTATACAGCAAGGAAAAACTGGATGTAAATACTTTGCTCGCCAGTATGAGCAACCTGAAAGGTGGTTTGTCAAGCCGCATCAATACTGCACTTGGTAGTAAATTAATACAAAAAGAAAATGTGAATTACAATAAAAAGCAAGTTGGCTTTACCGTAAAAGAAAATGTAGAAGGTACGGTGGTGCCACTGATGGTGGAGATAAAACACAATTAAAACCAATCTAAGAATCTACATAAAAAGAACGAAGTGTTTCATTGTATTTTTTGCAATGAAACATTTCAGTTATACAAATTATTTCAAAAAATGAAAATATTCTTTCTAAATATTTGTCTGATCTCCTGTTTTATTTGCCAGGCACAGTCGCCGTCCCCGAAACTCATGATATCTAAAGGCCATGGAGATGGAGTTCTGGTAACCGCTATGTCAGCAAATGGCAAACTGCTTGCGAGTGGCAGCTCCGATAAAACAGTCATCGTGTGGGATGTTCCTTCCGGTAAAGAATTAATAACTATTAATGATTTTCCATCTTGGGTAAAAACAGTTGCTTTAACTCCTGACGGAACAAAATTATTTTCTGGTACTGAAAAAGAAATGCGGATAAACGACCTGGAAAATAATGGAAAGGAAATGTTGCGTGCTCCTTTTTATTCTGATGTTGTATCCATTGCGATATCCAGGGATGGTAGCCAGGCAGCAGCAATTGGCCAGGCGGCAAAGGGGCCGGGCGGCGATGCGATGTACGAGCTAAAGATCTTTAACACTACCTCCGCTAAACTAATTAAAACAGTTACAGGAAAAGGTACGCCCATACAGATAATGTACAGCTCCAATGAGGAGTTGCTTATACTTACGGGTAAAACTATTGAGCACCTTGATATTAATTCCGGCAACATTTCCAGCACTGAAAACTACAGTCTGAACGATCTTGACCTGATGAGTCCAGATGGTAAATATGTGATCATTACAGGGTTTGATACACAAGCGGACGCTGACGAAGATTTTGATGGAGGACTGTTCAACCTCAACAAAGGAGCTGCATACATTAAAGTTTTTGACCGCAAAACCCAGCAGATAATTCACACTTTTAAAGGAAGCAATAATTCTATTAAGAATTTCGCATTTAGCCCGGATAGTCATTATTTAATGGTTTCCGCCGGTGGTGCTATTTACTGCTACGATTTTTTGAAAATGAAATATGCCAACAAATTTGCAGAAAAAATATGGTCACCAGAGGGCATAAGTTTTACAGCAGATGGTAAAACATTCGTAGGTGGGAGCGAAGACAAAAAAATAAGGCTCTGGAATTTTGAGACTAAAAACCTGAAACAGATTCTGGGAGGCGAAGCAAATGTAATTAAAGATATAGCCATGAATGCTGATGGGAAGACGATGGCATTTATTGGTACTACAGATTATTACAGTGGATCTTTAAATATAATGGATCTGCAAAGAGGCACGCTAACAGGGAATCATTTTACTGATGATATGTTTCCGAAAATTGAATATAGTGCGGATGGCAAATTGTTACTCGCAGCAAGGTTTGAAAAAGGTCTGAGATCATGGAATTCAGATCTTCCGCAAGAGGAAGGTAAAATTATTACGCCCGATAAAACTACGGCATTCGCTATTTCTCCCGATAACCACTATCTTATTAAATGCGATAAAAATGCAGCACTTACCGCTTTAGCTATTTATTCATTACCTGATGGTAAATTTTTAAAAAGTTTGATTGCCCCTTCCTCCATTTGGGATCTGAAATTTGCTCCTGATAGTAAAAATTTTTACATAGCTACCACGGGTGGGCAAAACGTGTACCGGGCAAACGTAACTACAGGACTTATTGATAAAACTTATGCGCCAAAAGTCGTGGATAAAACACTATGGGCAAGTAAAATAGAATTGAATAAAGACGGAAGCCAGATGCTGGTGGCAGAACCTTATGGAGCCACCAGGTGGTATAATATTGCGACAGGCGTAGAAACTAAAGGTAATAACCTGCAGGGCAGTCGTATTAATGATGCCATACTTTTACCCGGTACCAACCAGATAATCACTTGCGGTGGAGAAGCTGCTTTCCCGGACCCTACCATAAAGTTTTCAGATTTTACTACACACCAGGTTGTGAAGACTCTAAATATTCCCGGAAGTTCCGGAACTGCTTTGGGAGTCACGCTCACGGGCAAGTATCTTTTCACGGCAACATTTGACAGGAGAGTGTTGATCTGGGACCTCAGCACAAATAAGATCATTGCTACTTTAGTTTTTTTCGAAGCAGGTGATTGGGTTGTAGCAGACGAGACCGGCCGGTTTGATGGCACACAGGGCGGCATGAAAAAAATGTATTATGTAAAAAACTTACAGATCATTACCCTGGAGTCTGCTTTTGAAAAATTTTATACGCCGGGTTTGCTATCAAGTTTACTTAAAGGAGAGATTATTCCTGCACCACCCATAGATATAAATACGCTAAAGGCTCCGCCGATAGTGAAGATCAGCTACACAGAAGCTGGCCGCAACCTGGTGGTAGAAGATGACAGCCCCGAATATAAAACAACAAATGGGCAGGCAAAAATAGAAGTAAATGCTTCCTGCCCGGCGGACGCTGTAACAGAAATAAGACTATATCAAAATGGAAAATTAGTTGGCGGTACCCGCAATCTTGTGGTAGAAGATGACGCTACAGCTTCAGCGAAAATGAATAAAGTTTTCACAGTAAATTTGTTGCCGGGGGTAAATACTTTTAAAGCCATAGCCTTAAACAAACAGCGCACAGAAAGCATACCTATCCTTCTTACAGTAAATTATTCTCCTTCACAAAATGATGTACCTGTCACATCAAATATAACGCTGCACATGCTTGTAGTGGGCATTAATATTTATAAGAATCCTAAATACAATTTAAACTATGCACAGGCAGATGCAGAAGCCTTTAAAAATACAATTACAAAAGGAAGTGAAAGCCTCTTCTCAAAAACAGATGTGGTTTACCTGAGTAATGAGCAGGCAACACAAACAGGTATTTCCCAGGCTTTAGAGAAAATAAAAAATGAGACCAAACCACAGGATCTCTTTATATTTTACTATGCGGGCCATGGCGTGATAAATGATAAAAAAGAATTTTTTCTTGTTCCATTTGATGTTACCCAATTATACGGTAATGATGATGCGCTGGCACAAAAAGGATTTAGTGCGGCCGCTTTGCAACAATGGAGTAAGGATATAAAAGCTCAAAAACAGTTATTTATCCTGGATGCCTGTCAAAGTGCAGGAGCATTGCAAACAGTTGCCGGCAGTCGTGGTGCGGCAGAAGAAAAAGCCATTGCCCAACTCGCCCGCAGCACCGGTACACAATGGCTTACCGCAAGTGGTAGCGAGCAATTTGCTTCTGAGTTTGAGGCGCTGGGCCACGGCTCATTTACCTATTGCATTTTGCAGGCACTGAGTGGTGCGGCTAATAAAGGCGGCAGCCAACTTACAGTAAAACAATTGGATGCTTACCTGCAAACTGCAGTACCTGAGATAACAGAAAAATATAAAGGAACACCACAATACCCGGCGAGCTTTAGTTATGGAAATGATTTTCCCATTTATATTTTTAAATAGAATTTATTAGTGCAAAGAAATTGCAGATAAGTAGTACTTCTGCAGTTTCTTTTAGAACGCTAACGCTCTTGCAAACTTTTACTTCTATGGAAGTATCGTACTCTTATTCAGGGGATGCAAAAATACCCTGCAGAGGGTATCAACGGTGATTTTAACTACCCTACTTTTATTGAAAGGAATAATTCCTACATCAACCTGAATAAAAAAATTTATGAAGAAGATTTTTTTAGGTGGTTCACTGGCAGCAATATGCCTGCTGCACTGCCTGCAAATAAAAGCCCAACGACCGGAACTGATGATTCCTGCCACACACGCAGCAAGCTCTGTGCAATATTCCCCTGATGGTAAATGGCTCGTGTCCGAAGGAGTTGATGGTATTAAGATATGGGATGTACAAACAAAAACTTTACTTAAAAATCTTCAACCAGGAAGTAGAAAAAACGACCGGTTTGGAGATGGACGATTACCTATTGCGTTTAACAGCAATAATAAAAATTTTGTTTTCCAAGTTGAGGATACGCTGTATATTTTTGACATGGATAAATTTGCTATTACAAATAAATATGAGGTAAATGGGAAACGCACTGCCTTATTGCTGGATGAAAATAACTTGTTTGCCGCAGGACGATACAAGGATGAAACGGCAGACATTGTTTTGGAAAAAACAATAATTGGTAGCGGTAAACCCGCATTATTAAAACGCCTTACCTATACCAGAGACTATTTTAACGAAGCTTCTGCTATGTGTCTCTCCCCCGATAAAAATACACTCCTGCTTTATGATGCTTTTTTGAGTACCTGGTTATTAGATGTCGGTACAGGTGATATAAAAAAACAATTTAAATACACAGGTAACCTGTTGCCTTTTGCATGGGAAAAAAATGGGAATTTGCTGGCATACACCGGTGCTCCGGAAAAAGCTTTATACATTCAGGAACTCAGCGGAAATGCTTATACGCCTTTACGCAGATCAAAATTGATTTTTAAAAATGAAATAGAAACCCCCGATGCTTTTTATGATGTGAAAACTTTTTATTCCGCAAACCAAAAGTATCTACTAATATACGAGGGAATTAGCCGTTTTTTTGATGCCTCCAATTTTTCTATTTCACCCAAAAAAGAACTCCCCTACATCTCGGCAGCTTCCGCCTATACTTCCAAAGATGCTATAGCATTGGAGCCGAATAGTGAAAATTATATTAGGGCAGCCAACATGTCCAGTTGTAACGCAAGTACCCATGATGTGCTTTTTACTTACGGAAAATTTCCGCTCGATTCTTACGTACAATTTGTTTACAAAAATAAAGATGCTGTTGTTTTAAAAGACCGCATACTCAATTTTGACAACGGTAAATTTAATATGCGTCTGGTAGATCCCAATTTCGGCAGTGATTACACGGGTTTTATTTACCGCCTTACGGCAGATGGGAAGCGTGGCTTTTTATATAGCCAGGAAACTGGCCTGTATACTTTTGATCCTGCTGACTACCCGGTAAAATACATGACTGTTCCTAAGATAAGCAACCTCGGTAAAAAGTTTGTGGGTATGCAGGTCTTTGATGACCTAAACCTGTTAGCACTTACAGGCAATGAAGGAATCTATGTGTTAGATCTTTCAACACTAAAGGTTTTATACATTATTGATATCCCACAGGGTTTCAGTTATTATGGTTATGAAAGGTTAAATAAATACTGTGATTTTTCTCCCGACAAAACCAAAATGATTTTATATGCAAAGGCGAAAGAGGATAGTACCAACATTATTTATTGTATGAACCTGGAAGATAATAATGAGCGCTGGTTCTCTGAATCTGTAAATATTGAAAATCTCCGGTTTACTAATGATGGTAAAAAAATAATGTTCACCAGCAATGATAAACTTATTTATTTAGATGCAGATAATGGCAAACAAACTGGTGCTTCATTGCAATTACCAAAGTCAGATTTTGCAACCATCATTTCACCCTCCTCAAAATATGCAGCTACTCCCCTGCCAATAGATGGAAATCCCAGCCTCGGTTTTAATGTGGGTTTGGTAGATGCGCTTAATAATAAACTCACCGGCACTTTACCGGGAACAGGCGATTACGTGAACGGTTTTGTCTTTCTCAAAAACGAACGCTATTTACTTACAGAAGAATACGGAGGTATCTGCCTTTGGGACATTATTAAAAAAAGAAAGATCGGTAAATTATATATGTTTGAGAAATCTCCCGACTGGATCTTCCTCACAGATGATGGACGCTTTGATGCCACGCCCGACGCATTAAAATTTATGTATTATACAAAAGGAAAAGAAATAATTCCACTGGAAAGTTTGTTTGAAAAATTCTTTGTACCGGGCCTGCTTAAACAGGTTTGGGATAATACTTTACCCAATGATGTCCCTGATATCAATACATTAAAAAAAGCACCACTCGTAAAAATAAATGTGGATGATAAAGATCGCAACCTGGAAGTAGCGGATGATACCAAACAGGTAAAAACAGCCAAAGAAAAAGTAATTATAAAAATAGATGCGAGTAGCGCAGATGATGTGGTAGATGAAATAAGACTGTATCAAAATGGAAAACTTACAGGTACCACCCGTAACCTTGTTGTGGCGGATGACGATGAAAAAAATACAAAAGAAAAAACACGAAGCTTTAATGTAACACTGCAACCGGGCGTAAATAATTTTAAAGCTGTTGCCATTAACTCGGAGCGTACAGAAAGTTTACCTGCTTTATTAGATGTGAGTTATACCCCTGCTATCACACCGCCTAACCCTGCATCTGACATACAATTATATCTTTTTGTAGTGGGTGTAAATACATATAAAAATCCTAAGTACAGCCTCAACTATGCAAGTGCAGATGCTAATGCGGTAATTACAGCGTTGCAGGATGGAGCTAAAAATTTGTTTAGCAAAGTAAACACCACTTATCTGAAAGATGACGGCGCAACGAGAGAAGGAATGGCAGCAGCTTTTGAAAAAATTAAGAGTGAAGCCCGCCCGCAGGATATGTTTGTATTTTATTATGCCGGGCATGGAGTTATCAATGATAAAAAAGAATTCTTCCTGGTGCCTTATGATGTAACACAGTTGTACGGGAATGATGGCGCACTGGCGCAAAAAGGTTTTAGCGCTGCGGCTTTACAGCAAATGAGTAAAGACATAAAAGCACAGAAGCAACTGTTTATTTTAGATGCCTGCCAGAGTGCCGGGGCGTTACAAACTATTGCGGGCACCCGTGGTCAAGCAGAAGAACAGGCGATAGCACAATTGGCACGTAGTACAGGTACACAGTGGCTTACCGCCAGTGGCAGCGAACAGTTTGCTAGTGAGTTTGAGCAACTGGGGCACGGATCATTTACGTATTGCCTGCTACAGGCGTTTGCCGGAGATGCAGGTAACAAAGACAATAGACTAACTGTAAAACAACTGGATGCATACCTGCAAAATAAAGTACCGGAGATCACAAAAAAATATAAAGGAACAGAGCAATATCCATCCAGCTATAGTTACGGAAACGATTTCCCGATAATCATCATCAAATCAAAAAATTAAACCACCTAAAAATAAAAAAATGAAGAAGTTACTTTTAATAGCCATGATGTTTGGCTTCATCTCACAAAGCATTGCACAAACTGCTGTGCCGGTAAAACCTGTTTTAAAAATTATTCCAACAAAAACTTTAAAGAAGCAATTGGCCAGTGCTATGAAGCGGAAAAAATACAGCCAGGCAATTCCGCTGGCAGATACTTTGCTTAAACGCAACCCAAAAGATGAAACTTCATTTTTCAACAAACTGGGTGCACAGATAATGCTAAAGCGTGACAATGATGCCATTTTAAGTTTAAAAAAATGGGTAAAAAATAAAGACACTGCTGCAAGTTCAATAGCATCCGTTCCGTCGCAGTTTGAATTTGCTGCAAACCGCAGTGGTATGGCTTACTACAAAGCAGCAATGGCTATGGCTCCCAAAAACGGGCAACCTTATTTATTTTATGCAGCAGAATTAGCAGACAATAAAAAAAGCGATCTCGCCATGCTTAATGCAAAAAAAGGATATGCATTGTTGCCGGAGAGTTATAAAAAACAATTCAGCACTTTATATGCTACCATTAATTATATGAGCGACAACAAAGAAGAAGCTTACAAAGAAATGGAAAGCGAAATTGATAAAGGCAATACCAGCTCCAATGTGATCAGTACTTATTTTAAATTTTATCGTCAGGATAAAAGGTTGGACGATGGTATTAAAAAAGCTACAGAACTCATCAGTAAAGATAGTCTCGGAAATTATTTTGCACAGCGTGGTATTATGTACAATTTAGCGGGCAATAGTGAAAAAGCCTGCGAAGATGCAGTTACATTAAAACAAAATTTTAATGAAGAAGATTATTGGCTCAGGCGTTTTAACTGCCCGCAGATATTGGCAGATGCCACACCAAACATGCGCCGCACTTACATCTACACCGTTAAGTTCAATGGCCAGGATTATGATTTCAGAGTGAGCAATCCAAAAGTAGATATGAACAATGGCGTTAATTTTAAATATAAATTAACAGGCGAAGTTGGTTATGCAGGCACGGTAGATATCAGCAA
>JBDSIB010000160.1:0-9439 GCA_039918155.1 Ferruginibacter sp. | reverse complement strand
TTTTGTACAAACAGCTTCATAGCGCCGTAAAAATGTTTTACATAATTGGCAGATTGCTTTTGTGTACTCTCTCCTTTAAAATGTATGATGGTAGTATCCGCAAAATAATAATTTACAAGTCCCGCTTTTTGTATGCGGTAGCTAAGGTCAATATCTTCGCCATACATAAAAAAAACTTCGTCAAACCCCTTTGTCTTTTCAATGGCATCTCTACTCAGCATCATAAAAGCACCTGCAAGTGCAGCTACAATATTATTTTTATTTTCCGGTAAATGACCGGCATAATATCCGGCAAATAATTTGGAAGAAGGGAATAGTTTTGCCATTCCACTCATTTTAAAGAATGATGCTGACGGTGATGGAAAAGAACGTTTGCTTTCTTTTAAAAATACTCCATGGCCATCAATCATTTTTACGCCCAAAGCACCGCAGTTGCTATTCTCTTTAAAAAATTGCAGGCATTTTATAAAACAGGTTTCCGGTACGATTGTATCAGGGTTTAAAAATAAAATATACGCTCCTTTGGCTTCAGAAAGCACGCTGTTATTGGCTTTTCCGAACCCAACATTTTGGGTATTCCATTTAAAATTTACATCGGGAAATTTTAGTGGTAAATATTCTTTACTGCCATCGGAGGAGTTATTATCTACAACAAAAATCTCCGCCTCTATTTTTTCACAGGCCTTTTGTACAGAATAAAGGCATAGCTCTAAAAAGTATTTTACATTATAGTTTACTATGATGATAGATAACTGCAAGGAGGCTGTTTTACAAGCGAAATACGATTATTTTATGCAGACATCAAAATGAGAGGGAAGTATACGATGATATCATTTTAAGACAAGTAATTGAAATTGTAACTATTATCTTTGCGCCATGCTTAAAACAACGCTTATAAATGCAGTGCAGGCAGGTGCCGCACAATTACAACATTTCTTTAATGGTGAATTTAAAATATCAAATAAAGAAGGAATCAACAACCTGGTAACAGAAGCCGACCATGCCGCTGAAAAAGCGATCATTGAAGTTATTCAGAAAGAATTTCCGGATCATTTTATTTTAAGTGAAGAGACCGGGGAGATTGTGACCAATAGTGAATATAAATGGATTATTGATCCGATAGACGGCACAGTAAATTTTGCCAACGGCATACCCCTTTGTTGTGTAAGCATCGGCCTGGAAAAAAATGGGGAAATGATATTGGGTTCCATATATGCCCCCATAATAAATGAGTTTTATTTTGCAGAAAAAGGCGCAGGCGCTACACTGAACGATAAAAAAATTACAGTCAGCGATAAAACAGAAGTGATCAAAAGTTGCCTGGTGACTGGCTTTCCTTACAGTTATCTTGATGCGCCAAATGGTCCGCTACAGGTTTTTGAAAAACTGATAAGAAATGGTGTACCAGTGCGGAGACTAGGCAGTGCCGCAATTGATCTTTGCTGGGTGGCAGCAGGCAGGTTTGATGGGTTTTACGAACATAAATTACAGGCATGGGACAGTGCAGCAGGAACTTTGCTTGTAGAAGAAGCCGGCGGAAAAGTAACAGATTTTACAGGCAGTACTTTTTCACCGTACCAGCCGCACGTATTGGCTACTAACGGTAAAATACACGAAGAATTGCTGGGCATTGTAAATGGTGCAGCTTTCGGCGTATAAAAATATTGGCGATGATCTTTAAAAAAAAATATTTATTAATAGGTATTTTGTTTTTTAGTAGCTGTAATAATTTTACATACCTCCCTAAGAATAAAAAAAAGCAATTGCATGCTACACCCTCTGTAGTATTATTTGACAGGATGGTTGATTTCAGAATTGAATAGGGCGGCTGGCCCATATCAAGAACTGATTTTATAAGTAAGGGAATTAAATATTACGAAGCCTTTACTGATTTTCAGTATCAGAATACAGAATTTAAAATTAAGGACAGCAATAACATGATTTTTTCTTTTAGCGGTTACATTAGTGATGTGCAACGCTATAACGATACAAAAGAGATAGATCTGAATGCATACAACGGGACCGTAAAATTCTGGAAAGAGAACGGTAAGTTTTTGTGGAAAATAAAAATGAAATAAAAAAAGCAATTATGGAAGAAAGAACAGAGATAGCATCTCTTGGTGAGTTTGGATTAATAGACAGGCTGACAAACAATAACGAGACTAAAAATGTATCTACCGTTTTATCTGTAGGCGATGATGCTGCAGTGATAGATCATTTTGGAAAGCAGACTGTCATTACAACAGATCTCTTGCTGGAAGGAATACACTTTGATCTTTCCTATACACCACTGAAACATTTAGGATATAAATCTGTGGTAGTAAACGTCAGCGATATTTATGCAATGAATGCCATACCTACGCAGATCGTTATTGGGCTTGGCTTCAGCAACCGGTTCAGTCTGGAGGCTTTGGATGATTTTTATGAAGGTGTGTATGCTGCATGCGAAGCGTATGGAGTAGATCTGATCGGCGGTGACACAAGCACCTCACAAAAAGGACTCATCATCAGTATAACTGCCATTGGCGAAGTAACGCAGGATAAATATGTAAAGAGAAGCGGCGCTAAAGTAAATGATCTTATTTGTGTAAGTGGGGAGTTGGGCGGCGCTTTCTTAGGCCTCACTATTTTAGAAAGAGAGAAAAAAATATTTGAAGAAACAGGCGCCCAACCAGACCTGGAAGGCCAGTCATACATTGTAGGAAGACTGCTGAAGCCAGAGGCAAGAAAAGATATTGTTGAATATTTTGCGGAAGCAGAAATAATGCCCACCAGCATGCTGGATGTAAGTGATGGCCTTAGCAGCGACCTGTTGCATATCTGCAAACAAAGTGAAGTAGGCTGTGTATTGTACGAAGATAAATTGCCGATGAATGAAGAGGCAAAGGAATTTGCGTACAAGTTGCAGCTGGATCCTACCGCCTGCATCCTTAGCGGCGGAGAAGATTATGAATTATTATTTACCGTAGCCCAGGAAGATTTTGAAAAAATAAAGGTTAATCCATCACTCAGTATCATCGGATATATTACTGAGGCTGCAGAAGGAACAAACCTTATCACCCGTGGTGGAAACAAACATGCTTTGGTAGCACAAGGCTGGAACCATTTAAAATAATGTACGTTGATACTTCCTATATACCAGGTAGATGCTTTTACAGATAAACTATTCGGCGGAAACCCAGCCGCAGTTATACCGATGAACGAATGGATCGATGCATCGCTTATGCAAAAGATTGCCATGGAAAATAACCTGGCAGAAACGGTGTTTTTTGTACCCAAAGAAAATGACTTTGAAATAAGGTGGTTTACGCCGGAGACAGAGATCGATCTTTGCGGCCATGCAACATTGGCAAGTGCCTTTGTGCTATATAATAAACTCGGGTATAAAAGATCTTCTGTAACATTTCATTCTAAAAGTGGCCCGCTGACAGTCACCGAAAATGACGGTCTTTTCTCCATGGATTTTCCTTCCTGGGAGCCATTGCCAATAAGCGATTACCCTCCTACATTATTTGAAGCCTTGGGAATTAGAGAAGCTGTTGCGGTATGCAAATACCGTGATCTGTTGATAGAATTAAAAAGTGAGGAAGATGTAAAAAATATACAGCCGGATTTTGCAAAAATTAAAAAGACAGGCTTTAAAATTATCATTACTGCAGCAGGTAAAGACGTGGATTTTGTGTCAAGATTTTTTGCTTCCGTTGTGGGTATTGATGAAGACCCTGTTACCGGTTCTGCCCATTCGCAGTTGATACCTTACTGGAGCAAAAAATTAAATAAACAGAAAATGCAGGCGAGGCAATTATCTAAACGTGGCGGCTTTTTAGAAGTCGCACAAAACGGGGATAGGGTTATTATTGCCGGTCGGGCAGTTTTTTATATGAAGGGAGAAATAGAAATAAACGCATAAAAAAAGTGGATCAACTGATCCACTTTTTTTATTTTCTACTGAATAATTTAATGCTTTCCTTTTTTAAAAAGGTTATGATAGATGGCAAGGCCATAAGCTTTTATTTTATCAGAATTACTATACACAGCTTTCGTAGTGCCTATTTTTAAAGCATTGCTTAAAAGGGAACCCACCAAAGAAGTTGTTTTTCCTACCAGTAACTTTTTAGTAAGTAAGCCTGTAGCAATACCGCCAACAGCCTTTAGAATCGTACTGCGGGCATCACCGGGCTCAGTAACTTTATGAAAAGCAGCCTTCACCAGATTTATAGGTTTCAAACTTTCATATGTATTATGAAACTCGGATAAAAGTATGCTTTGCTGAACAACTTTTCGTTTTTCAAGCTCTATGATCGCAAGGTCTAATTCCTCTGTGGTTGTGATCTTCATCTTAACTGTAAAGTTTTTTAATGATAGAATTAGCTACCGGATCTTTTACCCATTTAGTTTTAAAAGCTCTGAAAATAAGCCCGGCAATAAGATAAAAACCTGCAAGTGTAAAAAAGCCATAATAAAGTTTACCCATCCACTCTCCCAATAATAAGGCTATCCCTATGTTAAGCACCATCATAAATATTGCCAGTATAAAAAGCAATATCAATTTTGACGCAAGTGAAGCTATAATATCAGTAGTTGTTTTAGTGGCTTTTAATTTCCACAGATCCAATCTTGTTTCTGCATAATCTCCTGCTCTTTCAAACAATGATTCTATATTATGTATCGGCTCGTTTTGCATGTTGATATTTTATTTCCGGGGTTAAGGGTTCAAAGAAACGGGATTAAGCCCAGGTTTGCTTTGTTTCTTCTTTAAAATTGTCAGCCTTCTTTTTAAGGTTGTTAGCTGCATCTTTTCCTTTATCCATTATATCAGTTGCTTCGCCTCTGATGCTGTCATACTTTTCCTGTAAAGCTTCACCCAGTTCATTGAATTTGCTTTTGATGTTATCACCAAGATCACCACCTTTTTTAGCAATTTTCTTCCTGGTTTCTGTTCCTTTATCCGGAGCAAACAATATTCCTAAAACTGCACCAGCTGCTGCACCTAATAATACGCCTGATAATAATTTACTTGAACTCATAATTTTAATTTTAAATTTTTTACTAATAAATTTCAATAACTACCAAGCTAAAATGCTGCCAATGTCCATTTTACAAGCGATTTGACGGTTAATCCTCCTCTTTTTTTTTAATGAGAAGTTTTTTCTACAAAGCCTCCGTTTTTATTCACTATTTCCTCATTAATTTTTGAACACTAAAAGCTAAAATATTATTGGCATAGTAATAACATGTCTTAACCTAAAAATTTATATTATGGAAAGCAATAAAGAAAATATGGGAAAATTTAAAGAACTTATTAACGAAGTAAGAACCTGTATTTTTATCACTAAGTCATCTGAAGGAAAATTGAGAGGAAGACCAATGTCAACGGCTAAAGTGGATGACGATGGTTCCATTTGGTTCTTTACAAACGAATACTCTGGCAAAGTGCAGGAAATCTCTCACCAGAACGAAATTTTTCTTAGCTATTCTTCTCCTTCAAAAAATTCATACGTCGTTTTAACAGCTAAAGCAACCTTGTCTGATGATAAAGCAAAAATGAAAGAATTGTGGAACCCTATTATGAAAGCATGGTTCCCGGAAGGACTCGATGACCCCAAAATTTTATTGGTTAAAGCAGATCCTGAAGAAGTAGAATATTGGGATAACAGTTCCAGCAAAATAGTTGTGCTTTTCAATATGGTAAAAGCTGCCGTTACCGGAAAAGAATACAGCGAAGGGGAACACGGTAAAATATCAGTTTAAGGTTTACATTCATTTTATTTAATAGTATATAAAATTTTACACAATTAAAAACCAGATCAACATGAAACGTTTTCAATTAATTCAACTATCCGCCATTCTTTTACTTTTTGTTTCTACCCTCAGCAGCTGTAAAGCTATAGCCGATATTTTTGGTGCAGGTTTTAAAGTAGGTATATGGGTAGCCGTAATAGTGGTAGTATTAATAATAGTATTTATTGCAAAAATGGCCGGGGGTAAAAAATAGTATATTCTTTCCTGTTGGTAAAATGGCTAAATTTGTTTTATACTAATTATTTAAAACCAGATAACACATGGAGCTTGGTATTAATAAAGCAAAAGTGCTAGGGTTAGTTTCTGCATTTGTGTTATTGCTTTTCTCTTACATTTTACTTTTCCTTAATACCAATAAACTTTCTAACCAGGCGTTATGGATGGATCATACCAATAAGGTGATTACAAACCTTGAGTTTTTAGCTTCCGAGTATAAATCAGTTGAGCTTAATTTTCGGGGCTATATGGGCAATCGTACCCCGGAAATGATGATCAATTATCAGGTTAGTAGAAAACATACTGACTCACTGTATACATTAGTAAAGGATCTTACCGATCAAAACGAATATCATAGCCCCACTCAGCAATTAAGACTGGATACTATCAGGCAGGAAATTAATAATAAATTCAGCAATATGAAAATAATGCTGGATACCTCAGGTCCATTATCTCCGGATATTACGCTGAAAGATTTTTTACAAAACGTTGGAGGAAGTACAAACGCATCATCTGCAGCAATTATAAAGCACATTAAGCAGATGGAGAATTACGAAGGATATATTCTGCAGCAGCGTGCCGATACATTATCCGGCTTCAATAATTCTATTCTTACTATCAATATAGTTACTCTTTTAATTGCACTAATTTTGGCTGCCTATTCAATTTACACTTATGTAAAAGAAAATAAGGCCCGCCAAAGTGCCGATATGCAGTCAGAGAAATACAGGATAGAACTGGAGAACAGGGTGAAAGAACTTGCGCTGGCAAATAAAGAAATTAAAGAATTACGCAATAGCGAAAAGTTTGCATCTACCGGGCGTATTGCACGTACCATAGCCCATGAAGTGCGAAATCCACTTACAAATATAAACCTGGCTGCAGAGCAGCTCAAAGAGTCTAATACAGTTACAGACGAAAATACCATGTTGCTGGATATGGTAAAAAGAAACAGCCTGCGCATTAATCAATTGATCTCAGATCTGCTGAATGCAACCAAATTCTCAGAATTAAAATTTGAAAAAACCTCCCTGAACGATTTGCTCGACCAGGCGCTTGAATTAGCGGAAGATCGCATCAGCCTGGAGCATATAAAAGTTGAAAGGAACTATGCAAATGATATCTGTGATATAGAGGTAGACGAAGAAAAGATCAAGATTGCGTTTTTGAATATTATTGTAAACGCTTTGGAAGCGATGGAGCCAGGTAAAGGAATCTTAAAAATAACAACAGATCACATGGGTAAACAATGCAAAGTTATTTTTGAAGACAATGGCAAGGGGATGAACGAAGAAGAAATGTCAAAATTATTTGAGCCCTTCTTCACCAGTAAAGATAAAGGCAATGGCCTTGGCCTCACCAATACACAGAATGTTATCTTAAATCATAAAGGAAAAATAGAAGTAGAAAGTATAGAAGGAAAAGGAACTGTTTTTACAGTTGTACTTAACATCCCTTAAATAGTATCCGATGGTGGATGTTCCACGGTAACAATAACACCTTTATTTTTTTTACGAAAAGACATTTTTTCCAACCTGCGGTAAATCTCCCCTTTTGTTTCTGTATCATCACCCATCAGCATTCCCCATGGGCGAAGGTCTTCAATTCTGTCAAAAATTATTTTTAATATAGCAATAATAGGTAAGGCTAAAAAGATGCCCGGCAGTCCAAGCATAATGCCGCCGACAACTACGCCGATAATGGTTACCAGTGCATTTATTTTTACTTTGCTGCCAACAATACGGGGCATTAAAAAATTACTATCTATAAAATGTACTATTTCAAACCCTACAATGATCCATACTATATCGCTTAAATGTAGAGATGTGGTAAGCGTAATAAGGCAGCAAAAAACAATACCTGTAAGTATACCAACGTAAGGAATAATATTTAATATAGCAGAAAAAATACCTAAAAATAATGCATACTTTACGCCTATAATTAACAATATAGTACAGTTCGCCACTGCCACTACGCCCATCTCTATTATTAAACCCAGCATATATCGCTGTACAATTACTTTAGATTCCTGCAATACTTCTACAACCTCCGGCTCATGATCTTTACTGAATACCGAAATTAAAAAACGCTTTATATTATGCCTGTAAAACAATATCAGAAATGCATAAATAGCAGTCAGAATAACATAGAAAAGAATATGTGTAATAGTAAATACTGTTTCTCCTATCACTGTTGTACCGGAGCTTTTCACATCAGCAGTGGCAGATTTTATCATTACTGATTGCTGCGTTCTGCTTACATTAAATTTCTCCTGTATCCAATGTTGAAGGGTGGTGTAATGTTCATTAAGATGGGCTTTAATGGACGGAATATCCTGTAAAAAACTGGCTATCTGGTGAGAGAAAAAATAAATAATAGTTGCAATAATACCGATGGCAATAATTACACTCAGCATGTTGGCCAAAGACTTTGGAAAAAATAATCTCTTTTCAAGAAAATTGGTAACGGGCAATAATAAAATAGAGAGTAAAATGGCAAATGCCAATGGAATTAAAAGCGTCTGTCCATATGTTATGATCGTACCAAGGCAGATCAACAGCAAAAGCTTAAATGTGAATTTTATATAAAAAGGCATTTCTTTAAAGTTTATCATGGTAGATGTCTTTATGCCTGAATATAAAGTATATATATAAAATTGTTTCTGTAAAATGCTGGCGTTGCTGCCACGCTTGTAGGAATGTTAGGCTTTATCAATTTTATTTTTTAAGAAGGGTTTAAGAGTGTAATCTTGCTTATGATCTTTTAATCACCTGCAATAATAAAATAATGATGGCTACTACCAGCAGTATATGTATCAAACCGGATGCATGCAGCAGGAAAAATCCAAAAACCCAGCCTAATATCAGGATTATTGTTATAAGATGGAGAACCGCTTTCATAAATTTATAAAATTACAGAAGATGCAGGCAGATTACCCTTTTTGCTTGATAAAACATTGGCAGTAAAGAGTAAAAGAAAAGCGGCTAAATAATAAGTCAAAAATCACATAATTATTTCCCGAGGAAAAATTTCCACATAAATACACAAATTTAATTTATTAACTGTTCTACAGTTTTATATATCATATCTCTTGTAAAAGGTTTTCCGATAAAAAAATCAGCACCTTCAGTTAACGCTTTTTGTCTGTCAGCCGGCGTGTCATGCGCCGTTATCATCACAATTTTTGAAGATGGATAATGACTTTTTATATATTCCAGGTAATTTATTCCCAAACCATCAGGAAGATGGTTGTCTAAAAAAATGATTTCAGGTATTTCTTTCTTCATCGCTATAGTAGCATCAGATAAAGAATTTACATATTCTGTATCTAGATTTTTTTGTTTTAACAAAGTACTTAACAAGTAGCAAATATCAGTTTCGTCGTCGATTATTAAAACTTTCATGTCCTGATTTAAAAAAA
>JBDSIB010000159.1:0-8472 GCA_039918155.1 Ferruginibacter sp. | reverse complement strand
TACAATACTCTAAAATCTCTTCGCCCATTTCTGTAATTGTTTTCTCTCCTTCTATCACCGGTCCGGTATCAATGTCAATAATATCGCCCATCCTTTTTGTTAGCTTAGAATTGGTAGAAACTTTTATGGTGGGGCAAACCGGGTTGCCGGTCGGCGTACCAAGACCTGTTGTAAATAAAATTAAAGTTGCACCTGCTGCTGCTTTTCCTGTTGTGGCTTCTACATCATTACCGGGCGTACAAACAAGGCTCAAACCTGCCTTGGTAGCCTTTTCTGTATAATCAAGCACATCCACAATTGGAGCAGTGCCGCCTTTTTTTGCAGCACCGGCGCTTTTTATTGCATCTGTTACCAGGCCGTCTTTTATATTTCCCGGCGAAGGATTCATACTAAAACTTGATCCTGCACTTACTGCATTAAACTCGTATCTGTGCATCAGATCAATAAATTTTTCTGCCTTATCTTTTTCAATGGTACGGTCAATTAGGTTTTGTTCTACACCACACAATTCCGGAAACTCTGCCAGTAATACTTTGCCGCCAAGTGCTACTAACATGTCGGCACAAACGCCGACAGCAGGATTTGCAGAGATGCCGCTGAAACCATCGCTGCCGCCGCATTTTACACCAATGCATAATTTATCAAGTGATGCCGGGCTACGTTGTATTTTATTTATTTCAACCAGCCCTTCAAATGTTTTTTTGATGGAATCACTTATCAACTGTTCTTCGCTCTGCGATTGCTGCTGTTCAAAAACATATAATGGTTTATCAAAAGATGGATTTAATTTTTTAAGGTCTTCTAAAAAATCTTTTGTCTGGAGATTCTGACAGCCGAGGCTTAAAACTGTTACCCCTGCTACGTTTGGATGGTCTGCATAAGCAGCCAGCAATTTACTTAATACCGCTGCATCCTGGCGAATACCGCCGCAGCCGCCCTCGTGATTCAAAAATTTTATACCATCCACATTTTCGAATACCCGTTGGCGTTGCCTGGTAGAATCTTCAAATTTTATTTCTTCAAAATTTTTCTGTTGTTGATAAGCATCTGCCAGTTGATGCACATACGATTTATATTTCTCTGTAATGCCATAGCCCAATTGGTTGTGCATCGCTTCTTTAATAACATCCAGGTTCCTGTTCTCACAAAAAACAGTTGGAACAAAAAGCCAGTAGTTAGCCGTTCCTACCCTGCCCCCACTGCGGTGATAACCATTAAATGTTCTGTTTTTAAATTTTGAGACGTCCGGTGGCGTCCAGCTAAAATGCACATCCCTGTAGCCATAACCGCTGGCAGCATGTTTTACATTTTCTACCGTCATTCTTGTACCGGGCAATAAATGTTTTTGTGCTTTACCAACCAACACGCCATACATTATTATTTCATCGCCTGCATTCATCTCCTTTAAAAAAAACTTATGCTTCGCAGGAATTTCTTCCATCAATATAATAGCGTTCCCATTATCATTTACCTCAGTTTCTTTTTTTAGATCCTGTAAGGCAACCATCACGTTGTCATCAGAACTTATTTTTAATATATTATTTTTCATTCAACATTTTCTTTTTTCGTATCTGCTATCTGCAACGCTTTTTTCAAGCCTTGCTCAAGCATTATGTTCAGCCAGTTTACAACAGCTTCTTTAAAAATTTTCATTGACGCCGGATTGATGTCAAAAAGAGTCTCATTGAAAAGAATTTTCTCTACAATATCATCGGTTGATTCCATTTTCCATATCTCCGAAAAGATGGAAGCGTTAGCATCGGTTACAAGATATTTAATATCATTTGCTTTTCCATAAAATTTGCCATCTGCTTCCTGTGTGCAGCGCATAAATAAAATGTATGCAGCCACGCCAAAGGCCATCAGCGAAGGTGCTTTACCAAAACGTTGGATATAGTTTTCTATAATGAAACCATTGCGGAGATTCATTTTGAAAGAGAATTGTAAAGAAATACTAAGCCATTGATGATCAATAAAAGTGTTCCGATACCTGTCCAATGTTTTATTTGCAAAATCCTGTGTTTCCTTTACAGAAATGGTTTCACCGATTATTGCCGGGATCATTTCCTTAAACATCAACGCTTCTAAAAAATCATTGAAAGATTGATCTTCCATCGCAGTTTTCACCAGATCGAAACCAGCCAGGTATGCAACTCCACAACTGAACGTATGCGACCCGTTCAGCAATCTTAATTTCAGCTCCCGGAATTTATTAATATCATCACTGATGATAAGCCCATTTTTTTGGGAAGCAAAAGAAAATAATTCTTTAACACGTGCTGCAGAACTTTGAATTGCCCATAAACTATACACTTCACTCATTATCATTAAGCCGTCCGTATAACCAACTCTATTCTCCACTTCATTCTTATCTTTTTCATTAAGTTTACCCGGCACAATTCTATCCACTAAAGAATTGCAGAAAAAATTTGCATTCTCCAGCCAATCTAAAAAAGCAGATTCTAAATTATTTATGTGCGCCAGTTCCAGCACAATAGAAAGTAATTTATCTGCATTAAAAGGAATTAATTCTGTTGGTACAATCACCATTCCTTTGGTTTCATCTCCTTTAAAAAATTTAAAGCGATGATAAAGAAATGATAATAATTTGCCGGGAAAAGATTGTGGCGGATCGGCGTGGATATTATCCTTTATTAAAGTAATACCAACTTCAGTGGTATTGGAAATGATGAGCTGTATATCAGGATTGGCGGCACATTCAAGAACAGCATCCCATTCGCTTGCAGCAGAAAGTACCCGGCTGACAGATGCAATAATATGGTCTTCCGAAACTTTTTTTCCGTCTTCAATACCTCTTACGCAAACCGTATACAAACCATCCTGTTCTTCAAATAGATCAGTATTTCCATTATCAGTAGATTTTACCACGACAATTCTTCCATTAAAAAGTCCGTCGTTGTTTGCACTGTTGATTATAAAATCCGGAAGCGCACGCAATAAAACGCCTGTACCGAATTGTAATACTTTTTCGGGTAGGTCAAAAACATTTTTGGTTGGTACAAAAAGATCGGGACGGGGCTGTATCTCTGTTATAACAGATTTAGTAAGCTTCATTTTGTCATTAATTTTTTGATGGTCTCCACTTTAAATTGTGGGTGATAAGTTTCTGCATTGATAAATATCAAACAATTATTGTGGTGATTTTACAGCCTGCCGGGCTATTAATTTCCAGGTATGATGAGATCTTTTCCAGACCAAAAGAATATCTATTTTTACGTTTCCCTGCTTTTTATTATCATTTGTAATGGCGGTGAAGGTATGGCGTACAGTAGCGATATTTCCAAACATTTTTATGCTTTGATGGGTAAGATCTATGCTTACAAAATCTGATTCGCCACTGCCGAGCGACTGTATGAACTCTGATTTGTTTTGTATTTTTCCGGATGAATGGCCATAGGTAAGCGAATCATCTGTGAGTAGTGTCAGCATTGGTACGTTAGCATCTACCATAGCAACACGAAGTGCTTCTACAGCATCTGCAACATTTTTAAATTTTGTTTGTGCATTCACAATTGTAAATGAGATTATCATTACAATCAATACAATCCATTTTTTGTTGTTCATCATAATTTAATTTTTAGAAAACCCTTATTCAATCTAAATAGGTAAATCGGAAATCATTTATTTTTTACTGACCCACCTTTCAGAGACAGATAAAATTATTAATAAAAAGCCCGGAAATTATAATAGTTTCTTTTATCACTTCCTAAAGGGCAGTGCAATTGAATTGTACTCCTTAAACGAAAGTCTAACTCAATATTATTCTACCCTTATTTTATTTTATCTTTTTATAAAATATTTATCAGGGTGCATAAAAATGATTCCCAATGGTATGCCGTACAAGTGAGTGACACAAGAATGATGACATGAAAAACCAATGCTGGTAATAAAAAAATATAAAATTATCTCACCACAGTACCAACTGGCAAAATAACTTTTCCATAAACTTCATTCAGTAAAACAGCAGCACCGGTATAAATTGCAGATGCACCACAAAGAATACCTTCATAGCCCGTAAAAGTTTTTAGTGTAGCGTTGCCTGTTGCATCGCCTGCGGCTAAAAGGAAAAATAAAATAGTAAGCGTCGCAAATACAAATTGCAGCGCTTTACTGATCCTCAGAGTGCCGATAAAAAGCAGACCAGTAAAAATTCCCCACATAATAAGATACGCCACCATAGCGCTTTCTGAAGCAGCAGGTATCCATCCAAGCTTCGGCATTACTATCAATGCAACCAATGTAAGCCAGAATGCACCATAAGAAATAAATGCGGTCATCCCGAACGTATTGTTCTTTTTATATTCCAGCACGCCGGCAATTAATTGTGCAATGCCACCATAAAAAATACCCATTGCCAAAATCATTGAATTCATTTCAAAAATACCGGCATTGTGCAGGTTGAGTAAAACGGTTGTCATACCAAAACCAAATAAGCCTAACGGACCAGGGTTTGCCGTTGTGTCTTTAATAATCATGCTTTGCTGATCCATAATTTTAATTTTTAGTCTTAAATATACTGGTAAAAGTTTTATTTACAAACCAATTGTTATTTTCAGCTGAACTATTGTTCCAATTCCTCCAGCGTTCAGCAGCAATTTGCTTTGGTAAATTACAATTTATAAAAAAAAGTTTTTGCATAAACCCGCCATGGCCTGCCGGGATAACGTTTATTTACGCTGCTGTCAGCAGTACCACAAGGATGCAGGCGATGCTGCAGATATCGTTTTAATCGATGCAAGTTGTTTTGCTGAAGCAGTCTCCAGGATTTCCCCCGTGCGCTCGCTGATCCATAAAGGAAATATTGTTTATTAAATATAGATTAGTATTTTATCTATGTTTAGTTGCGTGTGCCATCTACTTAAGCGAAGATGTTGCTTGCAAAAAGTCAGGAAGTCTGTGCAATCCTATACATGATCTATCTCCCGTTTTTATTTTACCATTGATAATATCTTTTATTTTATTTACCCATCCATTATGTACCTTTCTTTTCTAATTTTATATCATGAAAAAAGGATTACTGCTTATCGTTATTATTGCCATGTCTGCAAGTTTATCTGCCCAAAAAAAACCAACAAACAATACAAATGAGGACGATGTTTTACTGAGTAAAGTAAAATACCGTTTAGTAGGCCCATTCCGTGGCGGCAGAAGCGGCGCTGTTGTTGGTGACTTTCATCAGAAAAATACTTTTTATATGGGTGCCACCGGTGGCGGGGTTTGGAAAACAATTGATGGCGGCAGCAACTGGAAAAACATTACTGATAAATATTTTGGCGGCAGCATTGGCTGTGTTGCAGTGGCGCCAAGTGATCCTACTATTTTATATGTTGGCGAAGGCGAAAGTACTTTAAGAGGTAATGTGAGCGAAGGTTTTGGAATTTGGCGTACCGATGACGGGGGAAGAAGCTGGCGAAATCTTGGACTGAAAGACACTCGCCATATCATTCGCATTGTTGTTCATCCAAAAAATCCAGATATTGTTTGGGTGGCAGCAATCGGCCATTTATTTGGGCCAAATACCGACCGTGGAATTTTTAAAACAATTGATGGTGGAAAAACCTGGAAAAAAGTTTTATATGTAAATGACAAAACAGGATGTAGTGACCTGGTGATGGAAACCGGCAATCCTTCTGTTTTATATGCAGGCACCTGGCGCATTCAGCGTACAGCATATAGCCTGGAGAGCGGTGGCGATGGTGGCGGATTATGGAAAAGTATAGATGGCGGCGACACCTGGAAAAATATTTCTAAAGCAAAAGGTCTTCCTAAAGGTCTGTGGGGAATTGTTGGTGTAGCAGTAAGTGCTTCCAATACGGATAAGATTTATGCATTAATTGAAAATAATGATGGTGGTATGTTTGTAAGCAATGATGCCGGCGAAACCTGGACACTGCAAAGCAGCAGTAATGATATTCGTCAGCGGGCATGGTATTACTCAAAAGTTTTTGTGGATCCTAAAAATGAAGACAATGTGTATGTATTGAATGTGGATTTTTTAAAAAGTACTGATGGAGGAAAGACGTATAAAAACATCCGCACACCGCATGGCGATCATCACGATCTTTGGATAGATCCTGAAAACGGCAACCGCATGATAATTGCGGATGATGGTGGCGCACAAATAAGTTTTGATGCTGGCGACAACTGGAGCACTTACGGAAACCAGCCTACAGCGCAGTTCTACCGGGTAAGTACCGATAATCATTTCCCTTACAGAATTTTAGGTGCACAGCAGGATAATTCTACCGTACGTATTTTATCAAGAAGCGATGGCGGACAAATTACCACCGACGAGTGGCAACCAACAGCAGGTGCAGAGAGTGGTTATGTGGTGGCCGACCCTTTAAATTCAGATGTGGTTTATGGAGGAAATTACAGCGGCTATTTATCAAGGCTCGATCATAAAACCGGAGAGAACCGTGCTGTAAGTGTATGGCCCGATGATCCGTTGGGCGGAGGAATTGATGTGGCTAAATATCGTTTTCAATGGAACTTTCCTATTTTCTTTTCGCCGCACAATTCCAAAAGATTATATGCAGCAGGTAATCATTTATTTGTATCGGAAAACGAAGGTGCCTCATGGACTGCATTGGGTGGAGATCTTACAACCAATGATAAAACACGCCAGGCTTCAAGCGGCGGAGCTATCACAAAAGATAATACGGGTGTGGAAGTATATTGTACCATTTTTACAGCCACAGAATCTCCTTTGGAAAAAGATCTATTGTGGACAGGTAGTGATGATGGCCTGATACATGTAAGTAAAGACGGCGGTAAAAACTGGGAAGATGTAACACCAAAAGAAGCCGGAAAGTGGATGATGTGGAATTGTGTGGAAACTGATCCATTTAAAAAAGGCAAAGCCTATTTCGTAGGGACAAAATATAAGAGTGATGATTTTACGCCGTATATTTTTAAGACAGAAGACTACGGTAAAACCTGGACAAAGATCACCAACGGTATTGCTCCCATGCATTTTGCCCGTGCTATAAGAGCCGACCATAAAAGGCCGGGGCTTTTGTATTGTGGCACTGAATACGGCATGTACATCAGCTATGATGATGGTGCTAACTGGAAACCTTTTCAGTTGAATTTGCCGATGGTGCCAGTCACTGATCTTACAATTAAAGAAAATGATTTGGTTGTAGCCACACAAGGAAGAGCGTTCTGGGTAATCGACGACCTCACCATGATACAGCAAAAAGACAACAGCATTCTCAATAAAAATTTATATGCATTTCCGATAAATGATGCTTACCGATTTGATGGTTATCAGAATCCAAAACCTGTAAATGCAGGCATGAATCCGCCCAACGGTTCGGTTATTAATTATTTTGTAAAAGATCTGTCTGATTCGGCAAAGCTGAGTATTGAGATAATGGATAAGAACAAAAAAATGATCAAAACTTTTTCAAACAAGGCAAAAGAAAAAGCCGATAAGATTGATGATGTGGGTACCGGCATGAACCAGTTTGTATGGAACATGTATTATGCACCGGCAGAAAAAATAGATGGACAGATATTATGGCATGGCAATGTATCTGGACCAAAAGCTGCACCCGGACAGTATTTTTATAAAATAAAAGAAGGAAAAGATTCTGTGGAAGGCAGTTTCAACATTAAAGCCAATCCGGTATATAATCTTTCGCAGCAGGATTATGAAGAACAGTTTAATTTCCTGATTGCTGTTCGTGATAAATTTGATGAGATTCAGAAAGCTCAAAAAAATATTCATGATATACGCAAACAGGTAAATGATTTTATGGATAAGCAAGGCAAGGATGTACCTAAAGAAATAAAACAACAGGCCGATACCATTAATAAACAAATGACGGTAATTGAAGAAGCCCTGCACCAAACCAAAGCCAAAAGCGGACAGGATGTATTGAACTTCCCGATACGCCTTGATGATAAAATATCCGGTTTGTATGATTTTGCAGCCAGCGGAAATACAGCGCCTGCAACACAGGTAAAAGAAGCTTTTGCTGAATTGGGCGGGCAGGCCGATGTGCAGTTAACCAAACTTAAAAAGGTTATGGATGTGGATGTGGCGAAGTTTAATGAAATGATAAGAGAGAAAGCTTTGCCGGTGATAGGGGTTAAAAAAATGGGGCAATAAATAATTTTTTTAGGTTAGCTATGCGGCTGCTGGTCTCTCCTTAATTAAAAAGTTGCCGCCCCCGATTTCTATCACAAAAAGAAATCGGGGGCGGTTCATTTGTTTTTTGAAACCGCGACAATGGCGAAAAATTTATAATAAAAAGTTCATTGTTATTACTATCGCTGAACAAAGTTTCCTCAGGCCGGAACTGCTGCTGAAAGATATACCAATGCTCATTGTTAGCACTTCAGCCCCACTTGCTGCCAACCGATCCTATGGATTTTGAATCGCAAGATGTTGAAGCCGATCAATAAAGGTATGAATCGTTTTTTATGGATTGGTAATGCCAG
>JBDSIB010000158.1:0-16901 GCA_039918155.1 Ferruginibacter sp. | reverse complement strand
ATGCGGTACAAGAGTGCGACCCCGAGTTCCACTGCGTTCGTCGGGGCAAGCACAAGGATGATGACCAATGAACAAATGCCTGCACCTAAAATATTAATAACCGTTTATAAAAAGCAACATTTCTTTTGATCATTATTCAGTTAAATTCATGGTTCAATAAATTCAGGAGAATGCGCTCACTTAATAGTGTCTTTAAATATGTAATGGTATTATCAATTATTCAATTATCCATTATCCATTCATCAGCACAAGTGTTGAATAAAAAAGAAACGTTCACTCACCAGGATACTTTGCGTGGCAGCATTGGCCCCGGCCGCATTGGTTGGGATGTATTGCAATACGACATTACTGTACAACCCGATTTTAATACAAAAACGATTAGAGGAATAAATAAACTCACTTATTTTGATAATGGCGTAAAGCTGATGCAGCTTGACTTGCAGGATCCGATGATGATTGATAGTATTATTAAAGATGATCAAAGCATTCCATTCAGAAGAGAGGGAAATGTGTTTTGGGTAATGCTGAGAGATACAGCAGCGATGTTTAAAATAAAGCCAGGCAAAAGAGCGATGACGATTTATTTTTCCGGCAAACCTAAAGAAGCTGTAAACCCACCATGGGATGGCGGCTGGATATGGAAAAAAGATAAGAACGGAAATCCATGGATGACAGTTGCCTGCCAGGGCCTTGGCGCCAGTGTTTGGTATCCATGTAAGGATGTGCAAAGCGATGAGCCGGACAGCGGCGCCATTCTGCGTATAATCGTTCCTGATAGTTTAGTTGCTGTTGGCAACGGCAGATTAACAGATAAACAATCTTCGGACAATGGAAACACCACTTACACCTGGACGGTAAAAAGCCCGATAAACAATTATTGCATTGTGCCTTACATTGGCAAATATGTTCACTTTGGTGAAATATACAAAGGAGAAAAAGGCCCGCTGACAATGGATTATTGGGTACTGGATTACAACCTGGATAAAGCAAAAGAACAGTTTAAAGATGCACCACGAATGATGAAAGCCTTTGAACATTGGTTTGGCCCCTACCCTTTTTATGTAGATGGTTACAAGCTTGTAGATGCACCACATTTAGGCATGGAACACCAAAGTGCAACAGCTTACGGCAACGGCTACCAGAATGGCTATCATGGTACTGATTTATCCGGCACCGGCTGGGGTATGAAATGGGATTTTATTATTGTACATGAAAGCGGCCACGAATGGTTTGCAAATAATATTACCAGTAAAGATATTGCTGACATGTGGATACATGAAAGTTTTACAAACTACAGTGAAACATTATTTACTGATTATTATTACGGTACAAAAGCCGGTAATGAATATGTGATCGGCACCCGTAACAGAATTCTAAATAAAACGCCGATCATCGGGCCATACGGTGTAAATAAAGAAGGTAGTGGCGATATGTATTACAAAGGTGGTAACATGCTGCACAACATACGTCAGGTAATAAATAATGATGAAAAGTTTCGCCGGATATTACGTGGGCTCAATAAGACATTTTATCATCAAACCGTTACCAGTGCTCAGATAGAGAACTACATCAGCAAAAAATCAAAGATAGATTTTAGTAATGTTTTTGAACAGTATCTACGCACCATACAAATCCCTATTTTAGAATATAAATTAGAAGGCTATACTTTAAAATACCGTTATACCAATTGTGTAGCAGGATTTAATATGCCGCTAAAAATAAATTTTAAAGGAAGTCACTGGATAAAGCCAACAGAGGAATGGAAAAGTATTTCAATGTACCCGGACGGTGACCACAGTTTTAGTGTAGATGAAAACTTTTATATCGAAACAAAAAAAGTAGAATAAAATTATTTTACTAAAGATGCAGTAGCTGCAGGAACATTATTAAATGGTCTGCCGCCGCCAATAAATTTGCGGCTGTAATAATCATCAGAAAGATTACTGATAGTAACACCACTGCTCACACTTGCATGTACAAAATAACCGTCGCCGAGATACACACCCACGTGACTAACACCACCACGTGTATTAAAGAAAACCATGTCTCCTTCTACAAGGCTGTCACGGTCTATTTTTTCGCAGGCATCATATTGGTCTCTTGCCGTACGTGGTAGGTTTGTAGTGTACACTGTATTTTCTAACATGCCGGTAAAGGCGCTGCAGTCAATTCCGTTTTTAGAAGTACCACCATAACGGTAACGGGTAGCCCACCATTCGTCAATAAAATTATAAAGGTTTGTATTTGTAACGGATTCTACATCTCTGTCTAAGATCTGTGCATACTTAAATTGTATACTTTTGCAGGCTTCAGTTGCGGATGCCGCACTTGGAATAGTTGCTGCTGTTTTATAAGTAGTTCTTACCGCCGGGGTTTTAATGGCCTCGTAAGTAGCAGTGCCCACATTATATGAAACCGGTTCGGGATTTATTTCTATCCCATCAATAAATTTCACTGATTTCTGAGCTGTGGCAGATAATGATGCTCCTGAAAAAATGCTTAAAGCAACAGAAACAAAAAATAAGTTCTTCATACGTAAAATTTCGTTTACACGTATGCACGACTTAGTCTTGTGTTATTTGCTCTTCTTACGTTCGTTGATTATCTGTTGTTATTTTCCTTTCTATAAACCGTGTCCTACAAACAATTAAAAATAAGTTCTTCTGAATATTGTGTTGCAAAAGTAACCTTTCTCATTTACAAACGCAAGTCTTCGGCTTTTAGTCTGTGACAATCACTATTTTATGTTGAAAATCATACTGTTTATGGATGATAAAAAAGCTGTTAAAAAATTTATGAGCCAAACATTTACCTTTTATTAGCAGTATTGGCGTCGCACCCTTGTACATCATATCTTTATTCAACATTACTTCGAAGTCTCTAATTATTATCAGCATTTTTATATCCGCAGGCAAAAAATTCCTTCCTGCGAAACCTGATGTGGAAAAACCCATAATAACTTCCCCTCATTCTTAACGATATTTGTACCACTTCTAAAATGAAAAATCTACTTTAGGAAAACAGGTATAATCACATGAAATTTTCTCATTTACACGTACATACACAATACTCATTACTTGATGGCGCAGCGTCAATAAAAAACCTTTACAAAAAAGCGATCGATAGTAAAATGCCTGCACTCGCCATCAGCGATCATGGTAACATGTTTGGCGCATTTGAATTTGTAAAAGAAGCATACAATCATAAAAATGATGATGGCACTTTAAAAGTAAAACCAATTGTCGGCTGCGAATTTTACATAACAACAGACCGCACCCGCAAAACTTTTAGTAAAGAGGAAAAAGATCCACGCCATCACCAGATATTACTTGCAAAAAATGCTGCCGGTTATAAAAATTTAGTTAAGCTTACATCTCTTGGTTACATAGAAGGAATGTATAGTAAGTATCCACGCATTGACAAAGAACTCATTCATAAATATCATGAAGGATTAATTGCAACTACCTGTTGCCTGGGTGCTTTGGTACCGCAGACAATATTAAAAAAAGGCGAAGCAGAAGGTGAAAATGAATTCAAATGGTGGCTCAATATTTTTCAGCAGGATTATTATGTAGAATTACAACGCCATGGTATTCCCGACCAGGAAAAAGTGAATGATGTATTATTAAAGTTTGCAAAAAAATACAATGTAAAAGTTATTGCAAGCAATGACAGTCATTATGTAGACCAAAAAGATTTTAATGCACACGATATTTTATTATGCATTAATACTGGTGAAAAACAGAGTACTCCTGCCCTTCGTGAATTTACAGATGATGATGTATTTGCAAAAAACAAACGCTTCGCATTTCCCAACGACCAGTTTTTTTTAAAGACGGGTGATGAAATGAGCAAAGTTTTTGCAGATCTGCCGCAGGCTATAGATAATACAAATGAAATAGTAGATAAAGTAGAATTACTGGATCTTAAAAGAGATATTCTCTTACCTTTTTTTGAAGTGCCTGCAAATTTTAAAAGCCAGGATGAATACCTGGAACATCTTACCTGGTGCGGTGCAAAAAATCGGTATAAAATTCTTACGCCGGAGGCAGAAGAGCGCCTGCAGTTTGAACTTGGTATTATTAAAAAAATGGGGTTCGCCGGGTACTTTTTAATTGTAGGTGATTTTATAAAAGCCGGGCGTGATATGGGCGTCTTTATCGGCCCGGGGCGTGGCTCTGCCGCCGGGAGTGCTGTAGCATATTGTATCGGCATCACTAATATTGACCCGATCAAATACAATTTACTTTTTGAAAGATTTTTAAATCCGGAACGTAAATCAATGCCGGATATAGATACTGATTTTGATGATGAAGGCCGGCAAAAAGTATTGAATTATGTAGTAGAAAAATATGGCAAGAACCAGGTAGCACAAATTATTACTTATGGCACCATGGCTGCCAAATCCAGTATTGCAGATGTGGCGAGGGTGATGGATCTTCCTATTTCAGAAAGCCGTGCGTTATCCAAGCTGGTGCCGGAGCGGCCAGGCATTGTTTTAAAAAGATTATTACATGCACCATTCACCATCAAAGAAAGCGTAAAAGGTGGCGATAAATCACTGGAAGAAAAAGAGCAGTTGCAGGCTGATGATATAGAAAATGTAAAAAAATTAAGAGATATCTATAACGGTGATGACCTGTTAAGTAAAATTCTGCATGAAGCAGAAATACTGGAAGGCTCTGTGCGTAATACAGGCATTCATGCTTCCGCTATCATCATTGCACCAAAAGATCTGACAGAATTATTACCGGTAGCTACGTCAAAAGAATCTGATCTCTGGCTTACCCAGATAGAAGGAAATTCTATAGAAGAAGCTGGTGTAATTAAAATGGATTTCCTGGGTTTAAAAACCCTGAGTATTTTAAAAACTGCTTTATCACTTATAAAGCAACATCATGGTATACATATCGAGATTGATGAGATACCATTGGATGATGAAAAAACCTACAGGCTTTACCAGCAGGGCGATACAAACGCCACTTTCCAGTTTGAAAGCGCTGGTATGCAGAAATATTTACGGGAACTGAAACCCGATAAATTTGATGACCTGATCGCTATGAATGCGTTGTATAGGCCAGGTCCAATGTCCTATATTCCGCAATTTATTTCCCGTAAGCATGGCCGTGAGATCGTTTCTTACGACTTGCCGGATATGGAAGAATACCTGGAAGAAACCTATGGTATTACAGTGTACCAGGAACAGGTAATGTTGCTTTCACAAAAACTTGCAGGCTTTAGTAAAGGCGATGCAGATGTACTGCGTAAGGCAATGGGTAAAAAACAAAAAGCCGTACTCGATAAAATGAAAGTACAGTTTATTGCAGGAGCTACCGGTAAGGGGCACCCGAAAGATAAACTGGAAAAAATATGGACCGATTGGGAAGCCTTTGCACAATATGCATTTAATAAATCCCACTCTACCTGTTATGCTTTTGTGGCTTATCAAACAGCTTATATAAAAGCGCATTATCCAAGCGAATACATGGCTGCAGTATTGAACCATGCCGGCAGTATAGATAAGATCACCTTTTATATGGAAGAGTGTAAACGCATGGGATTAAAAGTATTGGGGCCTGATATCAATGAATCGCAGAATGGTTTTGCTGTAAATCAAAAAGGAGAAATCCGGTTTGGCTTTAGCGGCCTGAAAGGTGTTGGTGAAAATGCTATTGAAAACATTATTGAAGAAAGAAACAAACACGGAAAATTTAAAGATGTTTTTGACCTCGTAAAAAGAGTTAACCTTCGCTCAGTAAGTAAAAAATCGCTGGAGAGCCTTATTTACAGTGGAGCTTTTGATTGTTTTACTGATATGCACCGGGCACAGTATTTTTTCCAGGCGCCGGGTGATGCTGTTTCGCTGGAGAAGATCGTAAAGTTTGGCGCTGTATTCCAATCACAATCTGCCAATACAAGCAATACACTCTTTGGCGATTTAGCTATGCCTGAAATTATGCCGCCTAAATTGGGACTTTGTTCACCATGGCAATTAGTAGAACAACTTGATTTTGAAAAAGAAGTTACCGGCATGTACATGAGCGGTCATCCTTTAGATAATTTCAAGTTTGAACTGACACATTATAATATTACGACACTTGCAGATTTTAATGAAGTAAAAAATGCCGTGGGTACTGCACCAACTTCAAAATCGTTTCGTCTGGCTGGTCTTGTAATTGAAGCCCAGCATAGGCTTACAAAAACAGGAAAGAATTTTGGCGTACTCCACATTGAAGATTTTAGCGGTAAATCAGAGTTTATGCTTTGGAGTGAGGATTACGTGAAATACACCAACTACCTCGAGAAGGGTATGATCGTGATGATAGAAGGTGGCTTCCGCCAACGGTATAATACGGATCAATATGAATTTAAAATAACGAGATTACATTTGCTTGAAACCCTAAAATCTACTATGACAAAACAAGTCGTAATAGATATTGCCCCTCAGTTTATCGACAAAAACTTTGTCGATTTTATTGATAGCAATATAGCAGCTCATCCCGGCAAGTCAAAAATACTTTTCCAGATAAATGATCGTGAAAAGAATTTAAAAGTCACCATGAGCACCCTGGAAAGAGGATTTACAATGAATGATGAAATGGCAACTTTTCTGAACGATAATGTTAATGCAGCCGTAAGTGTTGCTACAGGATAAGCAAGAACTGCCTTTTATTCCTGTTCACACTGTCAAATAGAATGTGGATATGTCATAAGAGCAAGATAAAATGAATGGCTATAAATTTGCAACAATATTTCATTATAATAAAACAATAAAAATTATATTATGGCACTTGAACTCACAGATGCAAACTTCCAGACAGAAGTATTGGATTCGGATCAGTTAACAGTTATTGACTTTTGGGCAGAATGGTGTGGCCCTTGTCGTGCAATAGGCCCGGTAATTGAAGAATTAGCAAAAGAATACGATGGAAAAGTAAAAATTGGTAAAGTAAACGTAGATAATAACCCACAGGTTTCTATGAATTACGGCATCACCAGTATACCTGCCATCCTTTTTGTAAAAGGTGGTGTAGTAGTAGATAAATTAGTAGGTGCACAACCAAAGGCTAATTTTGTAAAGAAAATAGAAGCACTTAAGTAAACTTTAAAATATTGTTCTTTTGGAGGCTCATAGGTAACTATGGGCCTCTTTTCGCTTTTGGGACACATACTAATATCGTATTGTTATGTGCATCAACTACTTATTTTATTTTTATCAGATTCCCTTGCAAAAGCTCTATTTTTACCCACACAACTCTACACATTTTTCCTTTTTTACTTTTTAATTACTAATTATGAAAAAACTCTTTACTATTTTATTTTTTATTTTTTTTCTAACTGGCTATTCCCAGGCACAAGTAAGAATAAGTCAGATTTATGGTGGTGGCGGAAACAGTGGAGCTACTTATAACGAAGATTTTATAGAAATATTTAATGCTGGTATGGCACCTGTTGATATTAGCGGCTGGAGTGTACAATATGCTTCTGCTGCGGGCACTTCATGGGCTGTAACAGCAATACCAGCTTTAACTTCAATTGGCGCCGGAAAATATTTTTTAGTTGGTTTAGCTATTACTACAGCCAATGGAGTTGCATTACCCGGAGCCGATGTAACCGGTGCTACAAATATGAGCGCTACCAGTGGAAAGGTAGCACTTGTAAATAATAGTACTGCTTTAAGCGGATCGACAGGTTCTACTGCTTGTGGCAGTGCCAGTGTAGTGGATGTTGTAGGTTATGGTTCCGGGTCATGTTTTGAAGGAACGGTTCTTAGTACTAGTGGTATCGATAACACAAAATCAATGCTCAGAAAATCAAATGGATGTATAGAAACAAATGATAATGGTTCTGATTTTGCGATTCTTGCAGTAACTCCTCGTAACAGTGCTTCTCCCGCAAGTCCATGCGCAGCGCCTACTTCAGCATTAACCGCTGGGCCGGCAGTAACTAATTTATCTGCAGATGTAGGTATTACTTCTACTCCAGGTAGTTTTAATTTATCCGGTACTTTACTCACCGGTTTTCCCGGTAATATAACTGTTACTTCTCCTGCAGGTTTTGAAGTATCTCTTAGTAGTGGTTCTGGTTTTGCTGCTTCTGTTATGGTTCCATTTAGTGCTGCGACACTGCCTGCAACACCCATATATGTTCAAATAAGCGCTGCAGCTATACAAGGTGCTGTTTCAGGCACAGTGAATATTAGTGGTGGCGGTGCACCTTCCATAACAGTAAATGTTTCGGGTGCAGTAAATCAAAATTATTCTAATACAAAAGCAAATAACGGGTTGAATAATGTTTCAACCTGGAGTACGACTGTGGATGGTACCGGCCCTTCCCCAGTTGATTTTATTACCCCATACCAGGTATTTAATATAATAAACCAGGCAAATGCAAATGTCACGGGCCCGTGGGATGTTACAACTCCCGGTAATACTTCTAAAGTTGTTGTAGGAGATGGTATAAGTCCGTTAACGTTAACTATTCCAACTGCCAATGCCGTTACTGCAACTACAAATGTAGATGTATTGGATATGGGTACTTTGGTAATACAGAATAATACACTGCCTCTTTTGAAAAATCTTGCATCAGGCTCTACCGTAGATTTTGCAGAAACAGGACTGACCACAGCAGATACTATTAAAGTTCCTGCTATTTCTTATTACAATCTTACTCTTTCAAATGGTATTAAAATCCTATCTGGTGGCACTACCACAACACTTGGCACATTAATTTTGGATCAAGTTATTAATTTCAATGGTGCTCCAAGTCCTTTCTCTACAATAAACAGTTTTGGAGATATAAATTTATTGAACGGAACTACTTTTGAGCCTTCCCCGTCAGGAGATGCTAACAGGCTGACACTTGCATTAAATGCACCGACGCAAACAATCACATCTAATGGTACAGATCTTCTTCTTTTTAGATTAAGAAGAGATTCTACTGCATATGATGGAATGATTAACCTTACGGGCAGCAGTCCGATAAATCTTGTTCTTGGAAATAATTCTGGTGGTGGTCTTCAGCTAAACCAGGGCGCTTCCTCCCAAACCAATTTAAACCTCGGCCAAAGTTCATTGACATTATTTGAAAACGGCGTCTCTACCGCTTCATCACTTGGACAGCTTAGTATGTTTGGCGGTAGTTTAAATATTTTAAAATCAGTAGGTACAGCAAGTCCAGGTGTACTAAGATTTAGTTCAGGTTCGTCTGTAAGCAATTTAACAATGAATCTTGGAGCCTCTGTAACAAGTGATTCTATAATTATCGCAAATGATCTTTCGGTAGTAGGGTTGAGCGTAATTACTTTAACTAAAGGCAAAATAGTTATGGCACCAGGTACATCATTAACGTTAACTGCGGCTCCAACTTTCAATGGTGCTTCTCCGGCTTCGTTTATTGATGGCACTGTAATTAAAGGTGGTACATCAGATTTTACCGTGCCCGTTGGTAAAGGCAAAAATTTTGCTCCGGTTTCATTTGCAAATTTATCTGCAAATAATGTTTACTCGATCACTTATTCAAATACCGGCTATGGCAACTATACTATTGATCCGGCAACTTCAGCAACCAATCCTGCTTACAATGTAAGCAAACAGGAATTCTGGCAGATAAACAGGATTTTTGGCGGAACAGTAGATATTACTTTTAATTATACTGACGCCGGTAGCAATATTCTAAATCCAGCAGCAATACGCATAGCGCATTTTGATAATACAGACTGGAATGATCTTGGCGGTACACCAGGCGGAGCAAATACAACTACTTCCGGGAATGTAACGATAACTGGAGTATCTACTTTCAGTCCGTTTACATTTGGAGCAACCACAAGTGGTGTATTACCTATTAATCTTACCAACTTTACTGTTCAGAAAAGTAATAATGTTGTAAATGTAAACTGGACAACAGCGCAGGAAATAAACAGCAACTATTTTATTGTACAACGTTCTACAAACAGAGCAAACTGGAAAGATATCGGAACAGTACTAGCAGCTGGGAACAGTAGTTCAGAAATCAATTATAGCTTTATAGATAAGGCGCCATTAAAAGGCATTAATTACTACCAATTAAAGCAAGTTGATAAAGATGCTAAAACGGTATATAGTGCTACAAAGTCTGTACTCTTTAATACTCTTTTCCAGGCTGTACTTTCGCCAAATCCAGTATCAGATGTATTGAATGTCTATCTAAGTAAAACAGGAAGCTCCCTAACAAATATTTACCTGTACGACAGTAATGGAAAACTTGTAAAAACTTTAGCAACAAAAGAAAATGTACAAACAATAAATGTTTCAGGTTTGGCTAAAGGCCTGTACTTTATTAAAATCGCAAATGACAGTACCGTTGAAACCCAACGTGTAGTCGTTCAATAAAATTTAATACGGAAAAAATAAAAAAGAAGCTGTCTCAAAAGGATAGCTTCTTTTTTTTGACAAACCTGTTATTTTAGGATGTGTTTCAAAATCATTCGCTATTCAGAGATTTTTTTTGACCCAGATTGAACTATTTAACTGAAGCTATTTTAAAATAACAATTAATGGACTAAAACAGCATCTGTAATAAACGAAATAGTTTTATCAACAGTACATAGCTTTTGATGCCGGCAGAATTGTAAAACATGCTATCGCTGCAATCTCAGCTTCATTTGCCTGGTTAACACATTGCTTAGCACAGAGGAGTGGCAAGCAAAAATTTAATGCAATATCATTTGATTTAGCAAAGACTGGGCTTATTTGCAACCTCAATCTTGATCACTAATTTACAGGTATTAATAAATTATGAAGTGAAAAATGTAAATTCTAAAGCTTCCAAATATGGAAAAGAATTATTAAATAGGTAAAGAAGAAATTAAAATATCATTGAAAAATATAAGCGAAATTAAAAAACCTCCACACGGGAGGTCTTTAATAAATATATTATTAAAATTTTAAAGTGGTGCAGGTATCAATACCTGATCGATCTTATGCAAAACACCGTTCAAATAATTTTGATCACTTGTGCCAAATGGTGCACTTGTGTTATTAAGCAAAACATTTGAAGCGGAAGGATTGTAAGCTCCTTTTACAGTAGAAGAAATAGAGAAAGGACTTAGACCTATAAAGGTGCTTTGAAGTGCAACACCAGGATGAGATGGTATTACGCTATTAAGTAAAGTAGGCACATTTGTAACTGCAATTGGGAAATTATTGGTATAAGCTCTTTTTCCTAAAATATGAGAGACCAATATTCCCTTTACACTAACTGCAGGCAAAAAAGGAAACAGTGCCGGATTTTGAAAAACACTTGGATCAGATACCAAAGCCGTTGTTTGAGCAGGTGCATTTGCTGTGGCGTATGCAGTTGCAATACCATCGGCCTGAACCGGTGTAGCCCCGCCTAAAATAGCTTGTGCATAAGCCCCCTGGTAAAGTTGTCCGTATACGATAGGGTTTGCTTTTGCATACAGTATATTTTTAAATGCCTGGTTATTTGGAGCAAATAAGGTAAGGTCAGGGCCAATATTAGAAAGTACAGATTGCAATATCGCCTGGTTTAATGTACCGGGTACATTTGTAGTACCACTATCTGCTCTTAAAATTGCTGCTCTTAAAAAGGTAAAATCTGCATCAGTATTTATTCTATCCCATAAAAATAGAGAAGGTGGTACTAAAAGTGCTGCCGTATGCTGAATAAGACCGTTGGCAGTAGCAATATCGCTTGCTACAATAGGAATATTGTTTACGTAAGCACTTGTACTACCCTGGTATAAATATAGATCAAGTCTTAAAAAAGCACTTGCAGTTGGTGCTGGATTAAATAGAGAAGCAATGGCCACATTAGGAAAAGTCCGTGGGAAAGAAGCCACTGGAAATGCTTGCGGAATAATATTATAATTAACAATTGCATTAGCACTAGCCGCTGGGAATTGTGTTAAAATAATAGTTGACACTGCCGAGTTAGGAAGAGTAGCAATTGCCGGATTACCTAAAGCCGCAGCCAAAAATCCTTTTATCGCATTACTGTCTGGTACAAAAACAGTAAAAGTTTTTGACTTTTTATTTAAAGTATCTAATAAGCCGGCTCTCTGCACTAATTTGTAAAAGAGAGAATCCCTGGCTATGGATTTCAGGTTATCGCCAATTGCTTTAGAAGTAGAAGCTGCTGGTGGCGCCGCTTCCGGAAACTGCTCCAGGTCTTTGTTACAAGAACTTAAAACAGCCATTGCACATCCAATTAGGAGTACAGCCCATTTATTTCTTTTTATTATAGAGATCATGATTTAAAAATTTAGATTTTAAAATTTACCTGGCTATGAATTAATAAATGTTATAACCAAAGCTTACATAATATAAACCGCCGATTCTTGAGTTACCTACCGCATTATAATAATATTGGTTCAACAAATTATTTGCACCGATTTTTACAATTGATTTGGTTGTAGGTATTTTGTAACTGAACTGTGCATCCACTGTTTGTACAGCAGGTAAGTTTCCGTTTGCTAAATCTCCCTGGAAGTAGAATGAACCCTGGAATCTGTAAGCGACATTAAATCCACAACGTTTATCAGTTCCAAATCCTGTATTTCCAAAAGAAGCATTCAATTTATATTTTGGAGAATTAAAAGAAGCAATAAAACCACTTGGAATATTTGTAAGATTATCAGTTGCAGCATTTACACCTAATGTAAAATTTAATGGCAACCTGTAATCAAGACCTGCGCCAAAACCATAGGTTTTAATTTTTGCAGAAGAGTTTGTTGGGATAGAATATATCTGTCCGGTAGCAGCATCGGCGGGTGTAATTGCACTATTTGTTTTTGACTGCGCCACAACAGTACGCCCAATAAAATCAGTGTATTGACCTGCATAGCCATATATATCAATCAGTAATTTTTTATCTAACACTAAACCCCGGTATCCTGCTTCAAATGAAGAAAGTGATTCCGGTTTTGAATTCCCGAATGAAACAGGAACAACTTTTCCATTCTGTAAAGAATCCCTGTTATAAATAGGATTTGTATCAAAATGATAATAATCATTAAAGGATTTATTACCCCCGATCAATTTATAAGAATTCAGATCAAGATTTATCCATTGCTGTTGCGTAGATGGAAAACGATATGCTGTTTGGTAAGATAACCTGATGTTATTGTCTTCTGCAAGTTTTAGAACTGCGGTTACCCTGGGTGTAAAGCGTCCTTTAAAATTTTCATTCTTATCATATCTTCCCGAAGCGGTAATTTTCAAACCATCAGTAATTTGTTTTCCTAATTGAAGATAGGCGCCATATTCATTTATAGATATCGGGCCGGTAGAATCTGCAAACAAAGTTCCCTGTGAATTCAATACATATCTTCTGTAATTACCTCCAACCAAAACTTCTACAACTGATTTTGTGAGAGAAGATAAATTGTAATTTCCTTCTGCATTGTAGAGATCAGATCTGTCGAGTAATGCGCCACCTTTTGGTACAGGCAATTTACGTACCTTATTATATAATGTATTAAAGGCCGCTGTTCCTATTGTTGGTCTGCCAATATCAGCTACAGCTCTTGCAGAAGCATTTGCATCCGCATCTGATGCGCCGCCCAATTTAGCAGATAAATAAGCCTGGCCATATTGTGCATACCATCCATTGCTTCCACCACTTGGCTTCCAAAGCTCATTAAAGTTCTGCGTAGTAGCCGCTAGGTTAAAAGACTGTCCTGCATTTTCCTGTGTGGTATACGCACGAAGCATCCAGTTTTTATTAACGATATCTATTTTATATTGTCCCATTTTAAAATCCTTAATGGAATATCTTGAAGCACCTGTGTAAACTGTATTACCAGTACCCCAATAACCTGCGATTTCAGCTTCAGTATTTGCACTTAATTTATAATGCAAAGAACCGCTTACTTTAAAATTGATAGTATTGGGATTTAATAATTGCTGCTCAGTATAACCTGTACGGGAAACATTTAATGGATTTTGAGAAAGTGTTGCAATAAATGGTGCAAGAAAAGGAGCCTGTGCAGCAACACCTGCCAAAACCTGGCGTATATCTGCAGTAGTTTCATCACCATAAGTATTTACACCATCATAATTAGGATCAGTTACCCTGGTACCAGGTTTTAAAACACCATTCGTGCGATCATAATCACGGTAGTCAGTTCCTATCCAGTCTTTAGCTTGTAAAATTTCAGCATTCATTTTAAAAGCAAACTTTTCTGAAACTTTTTTTGCCCAACGGAAACTCCAGTCATGATAAGGGGACACCGGTCTTTCACTTCCGTCGGCATGATTCAAACCCTCTTTTACCACAAAAGAAAAACCCTGGTATTTAAAAGGATTCTTACTTGTAATTAGCAAAGTTCCATTCATACCACCCGGTCCATACAATGCTGAAGATGCACCAGATAATAATTCTAAATTATCAACATCAAGTTCACTTAAACCTATTATAGCACCTACAGAAAAGTTTAAGCCCGGGGCCTGGTTATCCATCCCATCTACCAGCTGGTTAAACCTGGTATTACCACTGCCACCAAAGCCACGGGTAGTAGGCGTTTTAAATGTAATAGATGAAGTAGTTACATCAACACCTTTTAACGTTGATACTACATCGTAAAAACTAGCAGCCGGTGAAGTACGAATGTTAGCGGCGCTCACTCTTTCAATAGAAACCGGCGACTCCATTATTTTCTGTGGCACACGGCTGGCAGAAACTACTACCTCCTGACCTAAAGAATTAGAAGGTGCAAAATCAATTTGTACAGAAGAAGATGCCGAAGTAAAGGTTTTTTCCTGCGGCAGAAAACCAATTGAAGTGAATTGAAGGGTTGCCGGCAAACTTTTTACAGATATCTTGAAATTTCCTTTATCATCTGTGTAAGTTCCTTCATCGGAACCTTTAACGGTAACTGAAACAGCGGATACGTTTTCCTGTGACACACTGTTTTTAATATTACCGCTTATGGTTACATTTTGCGAAAAGGCTGATACAGTAAGAATGTTAGCCAGAATCAATGTAACCAAATAGCTTGTAATTTTTCTCATATAGCTTTGGTTTTAGTTTTAAATACATAGCAAAATAAGAATAGTTATGATGTTATAAAATTTTATTTTTAAACCACTTGTTTATATTTAATTAAGTGTATAAATGTTTATGTTAAAACAAGGTCTTACTTTAGCAAATGGCTATGTTTCAATTTCCACAACAAACTAAATTTTACAGCGGTAAAGTAAGAGATGTCTACAGTATTGGAGACGACATTTTAGTAATGGTTGCCAGTAACCGCATCTCCGCTTTTGACGTAATTTTACCCAAACCTATACCTTACAAGGGCCAGGTGTTAAATGAAATTGCCGCTTTCATGCTGAATGCCTGCAGGGATATTTGCCCAAACTGGTTGTTGAATACACCTGCACCCAATGTAAGCATCGGCAAAAAATGTGACCCATTTAAAATTGAAATGGTTGTAAGAGGGAACCTTACCGGGCATGCATGGCGTACTTATGCCTCCGGCAAAAGGCAATTATGTGGTATTTTATTACCGGAAGGAATGAAAGAAAACGATTTTTTTCCTTCTCCAATTATAACACCTTCCACTAAAGCTTCACAAGGACATGATGAAGATATTAGTAAAGAAGAGATCATTGCTCAAAATATTGTTTCGGAAAATGACTGGAATATAATTGAGAAATATGCTTTACAACTTTTCGAAAGAGGTAAAAAAATTGCTGCTGCACAAGATCTCATTTTGGTAGACACTAAATATGAGTTTGGAAAAATTGGTGATGAAATAATTTTAATGGATGAAATACACACACCTGATTCATCAAGATATTTTTATGCGGAAGGCTTTGAAGAGAGACAGGCAAATGATCAAAAACAAAAACAGCTGAGCAAAGAGTTTGTGAGAGAATGGCTGATAGAAAATAATTTTATGGGTAAAGAAGGACAGGCTGTACCTGAAATGACAACCGATTGGATTCAAACAATAAGCCATCGCTACATCGAACTTTATGAAAAAATAACTGGGACAAAATTTAATCCACAAGATCTTTCAGATAAAGAAACATATGACTTAACTGTAAATGAGTTAAATAATTTAAAATCAATATAATACCCTTTTATGTGGAATAACATACCCAACTTTTCCATTAGCACAAATATTAACAATTTATTTTTTCTTGGCACATCTTTTGGAAATTGCTAAACATAGAAATCTATAATAGAATTATTTTTAACCTTTAAATTTTTTAAATTATGTCAGGATTACTTTATACAATCGCAGTTATTCTTATAATCGTTTGGGCCATATCTTACTTTGGCGGTTATTATAGAGGCGGATTGATTCACATTCTTTTAGTTATAGCAATTATTGCGGTTTTATTAAGAGTTATCTCAGGTAACAGGCCTGTTTAATTTAGCCCAATATGAAAAAGAAAAATGCCGTCGGAGTAGCCGCCGCCAGTGTGTTTTTTATCACGATGGTGGGTATTATTTTATTTGCTTCAAAAAAAAACAAAGTCATCTGTCAAAATGATTTGGTTTTTATCGATCTTAAAGTAGCTGAAATGAATCTAGATTCTACCTCAGTTTCATCAATTCATGAGAGAATTGAGCAGAAGATAAATGAAGCGTCAACAAAGATTAAAAATCCAGGCAGCAACTTTAGTATGCCAGTTGGAGAATTTGGTACTTTTTTATAAAATCATTTTTTAAAGTTGCATTGGCCAAAAGTTAATGCAACTTTACTTTTTAGATAAACTGTCTCTTAAACGCTGTTTCGACTTATTAAATACCATTCGCCCCTTATCTATTCCTTTACGTAATTCTTTCTGTTCTTCTTCAGGCAATTGTTTTACTTCAAAACAAGATTTACTACAGCAACCGGCATATTTTTCCGCACAATCATCGCATTGTATAAATAATAAATG
>JBDSIB010000157.1:0-4053 GCA_039918155.1 Ferruginibacter sp. | reverse complement strand
AACAGGTAACGCAGCCACTTTGTAAATATGTTGAAATTTTCCCTGATGGTATTCTATTTGCCAGCTACCCGGCTTGCCATTTCGTACCTTAAATAATTCTACGTTCCATCTTGGGAAACCTACGCCTGGCAGTTCATCCGCTTGCACGCTGGGTAGTGAAGTAATTTTCCACCTTGTTACGCAGGCAGTTGTCATCATGTTACGGGGGCTATGTCTCAAAATAAATCCTGTTACTTTACTTTGCTCCACTGCCAATTGCAACCTCCGGGAAGCAGTAAAACTTAGTTCTGATAATTGCCCTACTACTGCTGCCAACCCATCATACCGCAATGCTTCTTCAACTGCCCAAAGAATTTCTTTTTCCTTTTGTAATTCTATAAAGATTACATGGTCCGGAATGATACCAAATGCCTGCAGGGCAGGCGGGAAAAGGCTTCGGCAACTTCCGATCCAGATAGTAATGCCGGTTTTTTTCATCAGGCCGGATAATAGCCCGGTAACAAAAGCAGTGGTAACTGCTGTATTTTCTGCACCGGTATAAATAAATTCATGCACCGCAGCAGTTGGAAAACTATTGTTGGGAAAAGCTTTGTTTATAGGGCCGAGGCTGCTGTCCAGTTCGAAATTATTTCCTATGCTCTTAAAGCCCTGGAGACTTAATACTTCTTTACGGAGAGTGGAAATAATATCGGCTTTTGAAGACAGCATACTCAAAAATACTAAATAACTTAGTATTTTGAAGATAAACTTTATAGTAAAATATTACTGGTACTTAAGGTAAAGAGAATGAATGCTTTAGTATTATATTGAACACGGATTAAAGGGATTGGATAGATGAGCACGGATACGATTTCGTAAATCTTTTTAAGGGGTATATTTTTTATCACAGATTGCACAGATAAACACAAATAAATTCTTCTCCTAATTCGTGTAATTCGCATTAATTCGTGAAACCTGTCTGACGATAGGTAGATTCGTTTTCAAATTCGTGTAATTGCATTTCATTTTTTCTCAAATACCAATGTACTCATACACCTCACATCATCCACATTCACCGTCTTCAAGGGTTCTAAAAAAGAGAAATTAAATTCTTCCATCATTTCAGAAAGTATTTTTTTGGTTAACAGGAAACGCATGGATCCATCTGGTAAATGATAATTTCCATGTGATAATAATTTCACTTTGTCTTCGATGCCAATATCGGATGTCATGCGAATAAATAAAGTACCGCCCTTTTTTAAAACCCGGTGCATCTCTTTTATCATTTCTTTAAAATGAAGAATACTTTCGGCAAAATGAAGCACGGCACTACTTATCACATGATTGAAAAACTGATCGGGAAAAGGCAGTTTTTCTATAAAGGATATTTGTAGTTTTTCCGGAGACAGATGAGGGGATAGATTTTTAAGATTTAAAATTGCAGCTTCGCTGGAGTCCACGCCAAATATTTCAAAATTGTTTTGCAGAAACCAATACATGTTTCTTCCTTCACCACAGCCGGCATCCAATATTTTATCGTCTGCTGTATATCGTCCTTTCATCAACTGGTCAACCAAATAAATATCAGTATTGCCCAGTAAAGCTGAAATTGAATTGTTTATTTCCAAAGTATTTTATTATAAAAGTAAGCAAAGCAGGTATTCAAAAAAAGAAGGCGGATAATTTAAAATGATCTAGAAGGATGCAAACCTTATTTTTAAATTTTAAGAGCAAGTGATACAAGTAAATAACTTTTGCGACGATTAAAATGATCATTGAATCCTTGTTGTCTTAACCAACCGGATTGTATGGCAATATATTTATTAAAAGTGTATCCAAGCCCTGCTTCAAACCTGTTGAGAATGAGTTCGGGAACTTTATCTCTCAAAAACACTTCATCATAGACATTTGCCCACAGCGCCTTTGGCTCTATCTTTTTTTTATTAATAGGGGCAGAAACATTTAGCCTGTAACGAAAAAGATTCTCGTAATGTTGTTTAAAACGTTGTTCAATTCTTAACCGATGATCTATTTTTATAATTGATAAATGTTGATCAAATTCAAACTGCTCCCAAAGCCTGGTTTCTTTTTGCCGGGTATATTTATCAAAGCCAGCACCTTCATTAAAAGTATTATAAACTCCGGTACCAACGGCTACTGAAAATGTAGGCTTTATAGAATAACTAACTCCAGCTTTTGCTTCGTAATAATAAAAACGGTCATAAAGAGAAAGGCTTCTTAGTTCAATTTCTGTGGAAATGCTGAATTTATTTTTTAAATAATGCTTTACATTTAAAATTGTCCAGGAACCAGGATTCTTTAGCTGCGCCTTTATCGTAAAAGAAGTAAGCAATGCCCCAATTGTTATTAATAATAATTTTTTATGATCCATCAGGAGACATTCATTTAATACTTTTACATGTAAAATAGTAGCATTATGCGCAAAGCTTGAAAATATAACAAAATAACGGATTATTGCTTTCGAATTATTAAAGTATTAACAATACGAAAATTTTATTTCAGATATATTTGCAGCTAAATTTTATCGCTAAAAAATGTCAAATTTCAAACACTTTAATTACAAAAGCAGCCTGCTTGCAATATTTTTTGGCTTGCTTAATTGTGTTTGTATGGCTTCACCGGTTTTAAAAACATATGCAGATTGTAATAAGGAACAAGTTGCCCTGCAATATGGATATGACCTTAATAATATAGAGACAGAAGGGGAGTCCATTTCTACTTACTCTTTTAAAAATACCCATATTAATTTTGCCCCCGCAAAATTTTCTTCTGACCCCAATCTATATAATAATATTGAAAAAAATGAAGGGAGTGAAAATGCAGCTGTGCCATACATTTCAGCTTATTTAATTCCCGAGCCAGGATATTATTCCTTTCTTTTTCAATATAGTTTATTTTAATTTCTTTCCGGCCATCATCAGTACACCGTTAATATTTATTCCTCGTTAGTACTGAGTTTTTTTACTTTTTTACATATTTTTTAAATAACTGTCCCGGTTTCTTAACTGGTACGCTATACTTTATAAGATGGAAACAATAATAGAATTTTTAAATAATCTTATCAATCCCGAGTGGATCGTACAGCACGGTGGTTTATACATTGTCGCCTTGATCGTGTTTATAGAAACGGGTTTGTTCTTTGGCTTTTTTCTGCCGGGTGATTCGCTATTGTTCATTGCAGGAATGATCATTGCCAATACACTTTCACCTTTTGATGTAGCTGCAATAAACCTTGTTTACTGGATAGCATTAATAACTGCCGCAGGTGTGCTCGGCAATTTTCTAGGTTATTGGGTGGGCAAAAAATCTGACCGGTTATTATTAAAAAAAGAACGCTGGTTCTTTAAAAGAAAATACCTGCAGCAGGCAGAAGAATTTTATGCAAAAAAGGGTGGCGCAGCAATCATCATCGCCCGCTTTCTGCCCATCGTTCGCACCTTTGCACCCATCGTAGCAGGCATGGTAAAAATGAATTTTGCAAAGTTCTCTTTTTACAATATGCTCGGCAGTTTATTATGGGTGGTTACTATTGTTACGGCTGGCTTTTTACTGGGAGAAAGCGCCTGGGTAAAAGATAACCTGGAAAAGATAATTATTGGTATTGTTCTGCTAACAACCGGGCCGGTATTACTGAAATTTATTTTGCGTAAGAAGAAAACTGTTTTGCAAACTAAGTCTGCGTAGCAGCATAAAAATATTACAGATCATTACTAATAATTTCAAATAAAAATAAATGGAATTTATCTTCCCCGATTTTGCCAATCCTGCAATATGGATAAGCCTTCTTACCCTTACTTTTTTAGAGATAGTGCTTGGAATAGATAATATTATTTTTATCTCTATCGTGTCTGATAAGCTTCCGCAAGACCGGCAACGAGTAGCCCGGAATATAGGATTGACATTAGCTATGATATTTAGAGTCGGGCTTTTGCTTTGCATCAACTGGATCATAAGTTTTAAAGACCCCGTATTATTTATTCCTGCAATAACAGGCCTTAGTGATCAACCTGTCGGCCTGAGTGTTAAGGACCTGATCTTACTGGCAGGTGGCTT
>JBDSIB010000156.1:0-2295 GCA_039918155.1 Ferruginibacter sp. | reverse complement strand
ATCTGCCTGTAATAAAACCCTGGCGGGCTTCAGGTGAAAATTCTGCAGCACTCCATCTACTTTCATAATGCTGTCTCCTACAAAATAGTATTTGTCTTTGTGAACAAAATCTATCGCTTTATGCTGTGCGACATTATATACAATTATTTTTTGCTGGTGCAGCAGATTATATTTTGCATACACGTGCAAAGCAGTAAATGCAAGTAAGCATATCATTGATAATTGTAAAACTTTTTTTGACCTGTATAAAAACCAGGCACAACAGCCAAACACAAAACCATACAGCAGCCAGGTAGATAATGCAGTGGCATACATTTTATCTACCACTGAAAAATAAAGCCCATTAAATGTAGTGGTGATATAATTCATCAGCCATACACACCAATAAACTACTTTGCCAATCAATGCTGCTACAAATGGAAACCATGAAAAGACCACCAGGAATATCTCTGCAAATAAAACAACAGTTGACAGCGGTACGATGAGCAGATTGGTAATTAAAAACAGGTTTGGAAACTGGTGAAAATAATAGATACAAATAGGGAAAGTAATTATTTGTGCTGCAAGTGTTACGCTCATCATCGCCCATATTTTATCAAGCCATTTATTTTTTATAAACCACAGGCGATAAATAGGTTGCTGTAACCATACAATACCAAACACTGCAAAATAGCTTAACTGGAAACCGACGTCCCACAAAAAATAGGGATTGTAGGCAAGCAATATAAAGGCGGAAGCTGCCAGCGAATTATAAACTGATGCCTGTTTAAAAAAATTACTGCCGATTAAAATACAGGTAAACATTACGGCACTCCGCAATACAGATGCAGAAGCACCGGTTAAAATGGCAAACAACCAAAGGCAACCTAAAATAAGTACAGCCCTTATAACTTTCGATTTTTTAATGAATGGAAGCCGTGTAAATATCCAGAGTAACATAACATAGATAAGCCCCAAATGCAGGCCTGATATGGCTATTACGTGTACTACTCCGGTGTTGCTATATGCCTGTACCAAATCTTTATCAAGGTCTTCTTTGTAACCGATCAACAGCGCTTCTGCAATACCGATCGTGTTCTTATCATCAGGCAGGTATTTTTTTAAACTGCCGATTACATATTGCTGGGCAGAGAAGATCATTTTGTAAAAAGGATTTACGGATGACTCCGGCACCTGTAAATAATCTGTAGGCTTTAAATATACATTATAAAAAAGCTGCTGAAATGCTGCATATCGTTCATAATTAAATGCGCCGGGATTACCTGAGTTCTTAATTTTTTGCAAGGGCGCATTTATACAGATCTTGTCGCCATATTTTAATAACCGTACTGTATCTGTCTTTTTAAAATACAATAATAATTTTCCATTTACAGCATAACTTTTCCCGTCCTTGATCAATGTTTCTACAATGCCATCTGCTTTAAATGAATTGGTCTTTTCAATTATTGGCTCATTTAATTTTACTATTAAAGTTGATTGCTCTGTGTATAGATGTCCGAACCATTTTTCATTGTGACGAATATCCTGCTGCCAGGTAATAAACAGCGCTATAGAAGTAAGTAAAAAATAAAGCAGCAGGCCCTGCAGCCATGCCAGCTTATACCTCAGTTTCAGCGGCAATAAATAAAAAAGAAAAAAGCTAATGGAGAAACAAATAATACATGCTGTAATAAAGCTGATAGGTATTTGCAGGTACCATTGTACAATTATACCGGCTATAAACGGAATTAAAAGCCGTAAGAATGGCGCCTTCTTCCATATGGGGATTGAATTGATAGCTTTCATAACGGTAGATTCGAAATGAAATTTACAATTATGATCTTGAAAAAAGAAGCGTTAGAGCGGATATTTTATAAGGATTCTTTTATGCCAAGCAGATTATAAAAAGTTTCCTTTTCAAGTTCTTTTACTTCTCCTGGGTGCATATCGCCTAAAGTGATATTAGTAATAGAGAGGCGCACCAGCCTTTGGCAGCGATGCTTTACTGCTAATACCATTTTACGCACCTGCCGGTATTTGCCTTCGGTTAAAGTAATGAGCAGCCAGGTATGCGGATAAGCATCCCGGTGATCGGTTGCGTATTTGTAGAGTGCTGAAGGATTCTCCACTATTTCAATGGCAGTAGGCTTTGCAGTATAATATTCTCCATCTTTTATGCGGATAGGTATGCCTTCTTTTAATTTATTAAATGTTTCCGGTGTTATTTTGTTCTGCACCATCACGAGGTAAGTGCGTTTATGCGGCTGCGTTGCCAGGAAGAGTAAACGGGTAACTTTTTTATCTGTGGTTAGTATT
>JBDSIB010000155.1:0-2387 GCA_039918155.1 Ferruginibacter sp. | reverse complement strand
GGGGTAGGACCATACATGGTAGCAGAGTTTTATCCCGGCTGGTTTGATCAGTGGGGAGAACCGCATCAGAAAGTACCCGTAGAAGATGTCGTTAATCAGACGGAAAAATATTTAAAGGCTGGTGTTTCCTTTAATTACTACATGGTGCATGGCGGTACTACATTTGGCTTTAGCAGCGGCGCTAATTACGATAAAAAAAGAAACATACAGCCGGATGTAACCAGCTACGACTATGATGCGCCTATAAGTGAGCCAGGCTGGGTAACAGCAAAATATACAGCGCTGCGTGAGTTATTTAAAAAATATGTTTCTTATCCTGTTCCGGAAATACCGGCAGCGGAACCTGTGATAGCGATCCCGGAAATAAAATTGGATAAAGCGGTAGATCTTTTTTTATTAAAAGAAAAAATAAAACCTGTTGTTAGTGATACACCGCAAACTTTTGAAGACTTAAACCAAGGCAAAGGATATGTTTTATATAGCCGTCATTTTACACAGCCCGCCAGTGGCAAATTACAGATTGACGGTATCCGGGATTATGCCCTCATTTATGTGAACGGTGAAAAGGTTGGAGAGTTAAACCGTCTTAAAAATACGTACTCCTGCGATATTGATGTTCCTTTTAATGGCACATTAGATATACTGGTGGAGAATATGGGCCGGATAAATTATGGGGCGGATATTATACATAATCTGAAAGGAATTATTAGCCCTGTTATAATTGATGGAAATAAAATTACAGGCAGCTGGAAGATGTACTGTTTGCCCATGACCGAAGAACCTAACCTGGAGGCATACACGAATAAATATGTGGCACAGCATCCTGTTGTTTATCATGGCACTTTCAACCTGTCCAAAACAGGGGATACTTTTCTTGATATGCGTAAATGGGGAAAGGGAATCATTTTTGTGAACGGCTATAACCTGGGTAGGTATTGGAACATAGGTCCGCAGGAAGCTTTGTTTTTACCAGGTTGCTGGCTTAAAAAAGGAAAGAATATGATCACTGTTTTTGAGCAGCAAAATACAAATCAGCAACACACTATTAGTGGAATAAAAACGCCGTTGTTGGATGAAATAAAAAAATAAGTAATATTATTTTTCAAATGATTATTGTGAGGAGAGTTCTAATCTTGCCTGTAATGCTTTGCTGTACATAAATTTCCAGTCGAGAGCTATAAACTTAGGGTCAACATTTAGATAAATAGTATTTAGTTATTAATGTTTTGGAAATAAAGTTGGTTAATTATGAAATGTAGAAAATTTTTTTTTGCACTGGGGTATTTCCTGTTTATTTCCTGGAACGCTTCCGCTCAGGGAAAGAGATATTTATACCAGGATAAATCTAAACCAGTGACAACAAGGGTTGCAGATTTGATGAAGCGTATGACCTTGTCCGAAAAAATAGATCAGCTGAGGCATATACATTCAGAAAACTATGATGCTAACGGCAAGCCAGACATGCAGAAACTTAGACAATTTACCAAAGGCAATAGCTTTGGCTGCATTGAAGGTTTTGGCTTAACTTCTGAGCAGTATGTAAAAACTATTTACCGTATTCAACAATATATGTTGGATAGCACCAGGCTTGGTATTCCAATAATTCCGGTATTGGAAGGATTGCACGGAACTGTGCAGGATGGTTGTACAATTTATGCGCAGGCGATTGGCATTGCAAGTACTTTCCGGCCGGAGCTGGCTTACAAAATGAGCGTGAACATTGGAAAGGAAGTGAAAACGATGGGCGCAAAACAAGTGTTTGCACCTGATTTGGATTTAGCCCGGGAATTACGGTGGGGCAGGGTAGAAGAAACTTATGGCGAAGACCCTTACCTGGTCGGTGAGATGGGTGTGGCTTATGTAAAAGGTTTAATTGCTGAAAATGTAATACCAACGCCCAAACATTTTGTGGCGCATGGCACTCCCATCGGCGGACTAAATCTTTCTAATGTTGCCGGCGGGTTAAGAGATTTATATTCTTTGTATGTACCGCCTTTTGCAAAAGTAATAAGAGAAGCACAACCGCTTTCCATTATGAATTGTTACAGTTCTTATGATAACGAACCCGTTGCAGGTTCCAGATTTTTTCTGACAGATCTATTACGAAAACAATTAGGCTTCAAAGGTTATGTATATTCTGATTGGGGCTCTATTGATATGCTTTCTTATTTTCATCATACTGCTGTAGATGCTGCTGATGCTGCATTTCAGGCTATTACAGCCGGGCTGGATCTGGAAGCAGCATGTTCTGCATACGAAAATTTAGATTCTTTGGTAAAGAGCGGAAAATTGGATGTGCGTTATATTGATGCTGCCGTAAACCATGTATTAACGGCTAAATTTAAATCCGGGCTTTTTGATGAACCGTTACCCGATACAACTGCATC
>JBDSIB010000154.1:0-13307 GCA_039918155.1 Ferruginibacter sp. | reverse complement strand
GATAAAAATTTAAGCTTCGGTTTTAATATAAAAATTATTGCAGCCTTTATTGGCCTCGGCATATTGGTAACTGTTATCGCCGGTCTTTATCCGGCATTTTTTCTTTCCTCTTTTAAACCAATTGCTGTTTTAAAAGGAAGGCTAACATCAAACAATAAAACATTTGGTTTACGCAGTGGTTTGGTGGTGTTCCAGTTCTTTATTTCTGTTGGGTTGATCATCGGCACCATTGTAGTGTGGCAGCAAATGAAATATGTTCAGAATAAAAATTTAGGTTATGATAAAGAACAACTGCTTACCATACCCAACTCTTATGCATTGGGTAAAAATGAACAGCTCTTTAAAGAAGATATGCTGCACGATCCCAGAATTGTAAGTGCAACTGTTTCATCTTACAAGCCTGCAGGCCCAAGCAGTGGCGGCAATGCGCTTTCTTATCCCGAAGGGCATGATAAGGAAATTATGAAAACGCAGGAGTACCATGTGGATGAAAAATATATTCCAACGCTTGGAATGACGATGGCAAATGGAAGAAATTTTTCAAAAGATTTTGCAACAGATTCTACAGCGATCATCATCAATGAAAGTGCAGCAAAAGCCTACGGCTGGAATGATGTAACTGCTCTTGGCAAAACGATCATCCGACAAAATAGTAACCGTGGAGAAAATGCCCGTTATACTGTTATTGGTGTGGTAAAAGATTTTAATTTCCAATCGTTGCACGAACCCATCACTCCTTTGCTGATGACGCTTGAGCCTGAGTCGGGACTGATGTTTAAAGTAAAAACAGCAGATATCAAAAGCCTGCTTGCCAGCATGAAAAATGAATGGAGTAAATTTAATACAGAAGAGCCATTCACTTATAATTTTATGGATGACCTGTATGACAAAACCTATTCAGCAGAACAAAAAACAGGGACTATTCTCAACGTCTTCGCCTTGCTTACAATATTGGTTGCCTGCCTGGGATTATTTGGTTTGGCAACCTATACTGCCGAACAGCGCACCAAAGAAATTGGTATCCGCAAGGTACTTGGGGCAAGCGTATCACAGGTAACACAGATGCTTTCAAAAGATTTTATAAAGCTTGTATTCATTGCATGTATTATTTCATTTCCGCTTGCATGGTGGGCCATGAATAAATGGCTGCAAAGTTTTGCATACAGAATTAATATCAGTTGGTGGATGTTTGTTATTGCAGGTGTAGCCGCATTAATGATTGCATTACTAACGGTTAGTTTCCAGGCTATAAAAGCAGCATTTGCAAACCCGGTGAAGAGTTTGAGAAGTGAGTGATAATTAGTTAATAGCTACTAGCCGAAAGCTATTAGCTTAAATACATTTTATGTTCAAAAATTATCTCAAAATAGCGCTGAGAAGCCTCTTAAAAAATAAGCTAACAAGTTTTATAAATGTATTTGGATTAGGTCTGAGTATGTCTGTAGGTCTTATGATCCTGGTGCGAACCCAGGATGCATTGAGTTATGATAAGTTTCATCCACACCCTGAAAGAACCTACCGCATCACTTCAGAATACAATAAAAATAATGGAGAAAAATGGCCAATGGCGAGCACACCTTTACCATTGGTAAATGAGTTAATAAATGACAAAGACCAGATAGAAGCGACTGCAAACGTTTACCCTGCACTAAATGGTAAAGCAACTGCTAACGGAAAGGAAATTTACCTTAGCGGAGCTTTTACCGAGCCATCCTTTTTTTCAATTTTTGGGTTTACTGTTTTGCAGGGAAATGCGGCAACTGCACTGAATGAACCTAATTCAATTATTCTTACCAAACAAATTGCAGAGAAGTTTTTTAATAGCACGAACGTAGTTGGAAAGACGATACAATTTGATAATGGAACAAGCTATCTTGTCAAAGCTGTTTTAAATATACCTCCGGGGAAATCACATCTTAATTATGACGTTTATGCTTCCCAAAACAGTGTTGCCGCTTTAGAAAAAAATAAAATACTTGCTGATAAATCTTCTGACTGGTTTGCATTCAATTCAGCTTATACTTATGTACTGCTGAATAAAGATGTATCCAGGACGGCAGTAGAATCAAGGTTAAAGGGAATTGCAGCCAATCTAAACCGGGTAAACAAGGAAGGCGTGACAGCATTTAATTTACAGGCTTTGAATAAGATAAGCCCGGGTACAGAAAGACTCAACAATGAAAATGCAGGTGGAACATCCTGGACTAAAATATACATAGAATGCGGCATTGCATTACTCATTTTACTGGCTGCATGTTTTAACTACACAAATCTTACTATAGCCAGGGCGCTGACGAGAGCAAGGGAAGTAGGCATTCGTAAAATTGTTGGTGCAAAGCGTTCCCAAATCTTTGTTCAGTATATTTTTGAATCAATATTACTTTCCTTTCTGGCACTTGCATTTGCATGGTTCGTACTCGCATTGATCATTCGCTATGCACCGTTTAATGATGGATATGAATTTATTCCTTCAGCTTTTAAATACAGCTTAAAGTTTACATGTTTCGCTTTTATCTATGCATTGTTTGCAGGATTACTTGCAGGCTTAGCTCCTGCCTGGATACTATCAGCATTTACACCCATACGTGTACTTAAGAATTTATCTACTGCAAAAATATTAGGCAAGGTTAGTTTACAAAAAGCACTCATTGTGTTTCAATACAGCCTGTCACTGGTAGTAATTATTTTCCTGTTTGCATTTAATAAGCAGTTCACGTTCATGGCAAATGTTGACCCCGGATTTAAACGCAGCGGGGTAATGGTGGTGCCATTGAATGGAGTAAAGCAGCAATTAGCAGCGCAGCAAATAGGCGCTATCAGCGGCGTTCAGTCTGTATCAGCAACGACTGCAAATTTTGCGATGCGTTTTACCGGAATGACAACACAGGCATGGAAGTCTGATAAAAAAGAAGCAATCAATCTTAAATACTATTATGCCAACGCACCCTTTATTCAGGATATGCATTTGGAATTAGATGCAGGAAGCAATTTTCAACCGGGCACGGAAGCTGATAATGAAAATTACATTTTAATAAATGAGCGTGCAGTGCGTGCTTTAGGATTTCCCTCAGCTACCACAGCACTTGCACAAAAGATATGGATCGATGATTCCACACAACTGCAGGTTGCAGGCGTTTTGAAAGATTTTTTATACGAAGGCGCAGGCAGGGCCATAAACCCACTTGCTTTCAGAACTAAAAAGGATGCTTATACTTATTTGTATGTGTCAACAATACCAACAGATAAAGCCAACCTGGAAAAAAATATAGAAAACATTATAAATATAAATACTCCCTCGCAACTGGTAAAACCTACATGGCTTAGTGATGATCTTGAAAAAAGTAATTCTCAGGCAGCTACTATTTCACTTCTTGGCTTTCTTGGGTTTATAGCACTTGCCATTGCCACGTTAGGACTTCTGGGTTTGGTGATTTATACAGTGGAGACAAAAAGCAAAGAGATAAGTGTTCGCAAAATCATTGGTGCAAGTTCTATGCAATTAGTAAATATACTTTCATGGGGCTTTGTAAAAATGCTTTTGATTGCCGGTTTAATTGCGATGCCTGTGGGTTGGTTTTTAGCCTTTGTGTTTTTGCAGAACTTTAGCATGAGAGCCAATTTTGGTTTTGTAAATGTGGTCATGTGCTTCCTGTTTTTATTAGGAATTGGTTTGTTTACCATCGTATCGCAAACGTACAAAGCAGCAATTGCAAATCCTGTGAAGAGCTTAAGAAGCGAATAAATTAGCTAACAGCTAATAGCCGATAGCTATTAGCCTAAATACATTTTATGTTTAAAAATTATTTGAAAACCGCCTGGCGGAACATGAAGAACAACAAGCTTCACACGGGAATAAACGTGGTAGGTATGGCAGTAGCTTTTACCTGCAGTATTCTTATTTTTCTGACTGTTTATTTCGCTTTTAGTTTTGATAACTTTCATGAGAACAAGGACAGGGTATTTAAAATGTACGATTACAATAAAGGGCCACAGGGTGACATAATTGGCCCTGGTATGTCTTACCCGGTGCAGCCTGCGGTGCTAGCTGAAAATATAGGTATTGAGAAAGCTACTTTGATCCGTAATGCGGGCAATGCTGTTAGTTATCACGACCAGGAAAAGGAGTTGGGTGTAAAGCTCATAGACAATGATTTCTTTAGTATCTTTTCTTTCCCGGTGATTGAAGGAAATAAAAATAATCCACTGGCAAATATGAATTCGGTAGTACTCAGTGAATATGCGGCCAGGATCATTTTTGGCAAAGAAGAACCAATTGGTAAATTAATAAAAGTTAAGATAGGTGATGAGTGGAAGCAACTGACCGTATCTGCAGTAGTAAAAGATTTTCCGCTAAACTCTTCTTTAAAATTTGATGTGCTTGCACGTACAGAATTGTATCCCGAGTATGCAGCCGTTAAAACTAACTGGGATAACCAGCATAGTGATCTGTTTGTAATGCTGGCAAAGAATACAAATCAAAAAAATGTAGAGAATGGGCTCCGGCAAGTAGAAAAAAAGTACCACCCGGGAAATGTTGAAGCAATGAAGAAAGATGGTTTGCTTCCGGATCAAAATGGCGACTATTCTTCCTTAAGATTATTTCCGCTAACTCAGATTCATTTCAGTCCAAAGTTCAGCAATGGTAGTGGTGCAAATAAATCCGGCATGTATATCATCTTACTGATTGGCATTATGATATTATTGATCGCCTGTTTCAATTTTGTAAATCTTAATATCGGTTTGTCTTTTAACCGCTCCAAAGAAATGGGTATACGCAAATGCCTGGGCGCAGGAAAGCGGCAGATATGGCTGCAGGTTTTCGGCGAGAGCTTTTTTGTTTGTTTACTGGCAATGATCATCGGCTTAGTAGCAGCAGGCTTTTTACTAAAATTAATGCACCAGTATTTTGGAACTCAAATGAATTTTGCAATGTTGCTGAATCCATTGTTTATTCTGATACTCGTAGGAGTATTGATTGCAGTATCTTTTATTGCCGGTGGTTATCCGTCAGCAATCGTCTCAAAATTAAAAACGATTGACGTACTCAAAGGTAAATTCAGTTTGAAAAAATCTGGTCTGTTAAGGAACGGTTTGGTAGTAGCGCAGTTTGTAATTGCGTGTGTATTAATCTGTGCTACCATTATTATTTATCAACAATTTAATCATTTAAGAACTGCACCATTAGGTTACGAAACTTCTTCGCTCATCAGTATTCCCATTCGGGATGGCAGCAAAAGTCATGAAATAATTAACCAGTTAAGAATGCGGCTCAGCAACCAGTCATCGATCGTGAGTGTCTCCGGAACAGATGTGAATTTTGGTGTTGGCAAAGATGGAAGTACCAGCAAATCTAAAATGGGTTTTGATTATAATGGTGGCACGGTAAGAACCATCATGCTCGGCGCAGATTATAACATCCTGCAAACAATAGGCATCAAGCCACGGGAAGGAAGAGACTTTTCAACTTCTTACATTAGTGATACCAGCAACGCAGTAATAATAAATGAAAGTCTTGCCAAAGAACTGGATAAAAAAGACATTTTGGGCAGTGGATTTTATACCGATACTGTGGGGCCCAAATTGAATGTGATCGCTGTTATCCCCGACTTTCATTTATATTCCATGCATGAAAAAACGGAGCCATTAATGATCAGTCTTGATCCGAAACAGACACTCGATTATGCATTGGTAAGAGTAAAGACTACCAACCCCGTTTCAACCATGGAACTGATAAAAAATACGTATTCAACATTAGAGCCCGGCGTATTATTTACAGGATCTTATGTAGATGAAAATACTGAACGTTGGTACAGCAGTGAAAAAGAAATGGGCCGCATGTTTACGGTTTCAGCAATCATTGCGATCATACTTTCCTGCATGGGATTATTTGGCATTGCATTGATAGCCATACGGCAGCGGGTGAAAGAGATCGGTGTAAGAAAAGTATTGGGCGCCTCCGTAAGCGGCATTGCCGGAATGGTAACCAAAGATTTTATAAAGCCGGTAATTCTTGCAATGATCATAGCTATCCCCATTGCGTGGTGGGCCATGAGCCAATGGCTACAGGATTTTGAGTACCGCATAAAAATAAACTGGTGGGTGTTTTTAATTGCGGCAGCATCAGCTATTTTAATTGCTGTAATAACGGTGAGTTTTCATGCAATAAAAGCTGCAAGAGCTAACCCGGTAAAAAGTTTACGTAGTGAGTAGGAATTATTTTTAATGTGACTGGCAGCCTGTTCGTTTTCGAACAAAAACTGTCCGTTTTCGAACACTTGATTTGTGAGGCATTGCTGAAACCATTGATTGTAAAGGGTTTCAGGTTTGGCACAATTAAAGTGATAACCAGTATTGGATTTATATTTTTTAAAAAATAATTTCTAAATAATAAATACAACATGCTTTCATTAAAAAATATTTACAAGTGGCATAACAATGGAGCCAACAGGGTTTTTCTTTTAAAGGATATCAGCCTTGCCATAAAAGAAGGTGAATTTATTTCCATCATGGGGCCATCAGGTTCGGGAAAATCTACCTTGTTGAATGTAATTGGCATGCTGGATGTAGCCAATGAAGGAACTTACGAACTCATGGGGCAGCAGGTATTTTCTCTGAAAGAAAAACAACGCTCAGAAATCTATAAAAAGCATATTGGCTTTGTGTTCCAGGCTTATCATTTAATAGATGAACTAACGGTGTATGAAAATATTGAAACGCCCTTAATTTACCAGGATATAAAAAGCGGCGAACGAAAAGCGATGGTGGCAGATATGCTGGACCGTTTTAATATAGTGGGTAAAAAAGATCTTTTTCCAAACCAGCTTTCCGGTGGACAGCAACAATTGGTTGGTATTGCAAGAGCACTCATCGTAAAGCCTTCCATCATTTTGGCAGATGAACCAACAGGCAATCTAAATTCTAAACAAGGAGAAGAGATCATGGATATATTTAAGCAATTAAATAGTGAAGGTGTTACGATCATCCAGGTAACACATTCAGAAAAAAATGCAGCTTATGGAACCAGGGTTATTCATCTACTGGATGGACGAATAGAAAAACAATCATAAAAATTTATTACTGACAAGAAGCATAAAAAAAATGAAAAAAGTTTTTATAATTATCGTTTTTATTTCAGGTTATATTGTGGCAAATGCTCAAAAAAGCATGACGCTGAAACAGGCAATAGAAACCGGTATCAGCAATAATTTTACGGTCAACCAGGCCGCATTGCAGTCTGATGCAGATCAAGTTAATCTGCAACAGTCAAGGCTAAACATGTTGCCTAACCTGAATGCTTCTGCAGACCATGGAATAAATCTGGGCCGCAGTATTGACCCGATCACAAATAGTTTTATCAATCAAAGATTCAATTATGCCTCTTATGGTGCAAGTACCAGTGTATTACTTTTTAATGGCCTGACTTTACAAAATAAGATCAAACAAAATGCCCTTGTCTACGATGCTTCTAAAATGGAACTGCAACAGGCAAAGGATAATTTGACCATCAATATTATTCTGGCTTACCTGCAGGTGCTGAGCACCAGTGATGTACTGCAACAGGCAAAGCAGCAGGCTGAAGTAACCACACAACAGGTAAACAGGCTCGGTATTTTAAATGATGCAGGTGCGATAAGCCCTTCTCTATATTACGACCTTAAAGGCCAGTTGGCAAATGACCAGATAGCCATTGCTGACAATACCGCTGCGCTGGAATCTGCTAAGGTAGACCTTGCACAATTGTTAAACATGCCTTATGATAAATCAATACAACTGGAACGGCTACCCGAAGATCTGTTCAATATAAAGTATGCTGATCAGCCAGATGCTATTTACCAGGTTGCGTTGATGAAATTTGCACAGGTAAAAGCTACACACCTGCGGACAGAAAGTGCATTGAAAAATATTCAATCAATAAAGGGGCAATATTATCCTTCCTTATTTTTAGGTGTCAATGCAAATACAAACTACTCCAGTGCAGCAACGCAGCAATTTTTTGTGAGCAGTACAGATGTGCCCACATCTGATTATGTGTTGGTAAATGGAAACCAGCAGCCTGTTATTACCAAGCAAAATAATTACAGTTATAAAAATATCCAATATGGCAAACAGTTAAATAATAACCTTTTTAATTCTGTAAACCTGTCTTTAAATATCCCGATCTTCAATGCCTTCCAGGTTCGTAATAAAGTGAAGCTGGCAAAGATAGACCTGAAGAATTATCAGCTTACAGAACAAAATACAAAGACCGTTTTGCAGCAGGCAATAGAAAAGGCCTATGTAAATCTTACCAACACTTCAGACAAATATAAACTGTTGACCGGGCAGGTATCTGATTTTGCAGAATCCTTCCGGGGTGCAGAAATAAAGTTTAATTCGGGCGCCATTACTTCAGTTGATTATCTTGTTGCAAAAAACAACCTGGATAGATCCAACAATAATCTCATCACAGCAAAATATGATTTTATTTTGCGTACAAAAATTCTTGATTATTACCAGGGAAAACCGCTTTGGTAAAATGGGAAATAATTTAGGATCAAAAAGGTCGATTTTACGTATTCACATAATCATCCAAAGAAGGCGATGTCTCTTTTGGTGGGTATCTTCGATTGTTTCCCATTAAAAGTTGTCAGGGTGAGCTTGTCGAATCCCGGGTTGATAAATAAAATCGTTTCTACTACTGGCCTTACTGGCGTAGGTGTTCCTTTTACAGATCTTCAACAATAGAAACACTTTTTTGGGATCACCTGTTGCCGTTTTAGTTCAACCGATTTGCAACCGGAGTTAAAAAACGGGATATCATCTCAAAAAAATAACACAGCAATTCATGATAATTTTCAATGAAACATCCGGATACTAACTCCGGTTGCTAACCGGTAATAATAATCTGACAGCAGTGATCCTGCGGAACACTGGCCTGCCAGCAAAGTAATAATTGCCAGCAAGATGCCCCCTTCCCCTTCATGGTACAAAAAGTAATATCTTTACTGCTATTAAAATGACCAGATGACTGCTTATCTCCAGATAATAAACCAGGTATTTGAATTACAGTATAAAATTTCAGCGGTAGAGGGCGCTACTAATTTTGAGCGGAACTTTACCCGGCTTTTTTCAATCTTCCAGGAGGAGGGATTTATTATACAGGATCCAACAAATGAACCTTACCTCTCCTCCCGGACGGATTGTGAAGCCAGCATTGTGGGAACGCCGTCTTCTAAAATGAAAATAACAAAAACACTAAAGCCTATCATTTATCAAAAAAATGATAATGGTATCCAGTTACTTCAAAAAGCGGTTGTGCTGGTTGAAAAAAATTAAAAGATTCAAATGATATCCGTAAACTTTGGTATTGACCTCGGTACCACGAATTCCCTGATCGCAAAGTTCGATCATAATAAGATACAGGTATTTAAAAATCCCATCGGGCAGAAAGATACACTGGCATCTGTAATAGCTTATCGCAAAGACAGAATATTGATCGGTGATAAGGCGAGGGAATATCTCACAAAAGATGCAGCAAATGTATTTGGCGGCTTTAAGCGCAAAATGGGCACCGATGAAAAATTTTATGTGGTAAACCTGGATGAAAATGTAACGCCGGTAGAATTGTCTGCACTTATTTTAAAAGAACTGAAGAATTTTGTTCAGCAGGATGAACCTATAGAAGCCTGCGTGATCACGATCCCGGCTTCGTTTGACAGTATGCAAAGCAATGCAACCATGAAGGCGGGCAAAGATGCCGGTTTTAAAGAAGTGTTTTTATTACAGGAACCCATTGCTGCCAGTCTTGCTTTTTTTAATACCGCAGGTAACAACGAAAAAAAAGCAGATGGCTATTGGCTGGTGTACGATTTTGGCGGTGGCACTTTTGATGTGGCCCTGGTAAGATCCACGCAGGAAGAGCTGAAGGTAATAGATCATGAGGGCAATAATTTCCTGGGCGGAATGGATCTTGATTTTGCCATTATTGATAAAATCATTGTGCCTGCTATCATTGCCCAAACAGGCATTGCAGATTTTGAAAATGAGTTCAGGGTAAAGTTTGGTAAATATGAAATGCTTTATTACCAGGTAATGCATTATGCAGAAGAAGCAAAAAAAGAATTGTCTGGAAGTAATAAAACTGAAATAGAATTTAGTGCGGTGCTTGATGATAAAGAATATGATTTTTATATTCCTATCAGCAAAGAAATGATAGAAGAAATATTTGCACCGATCATAAACGAGACCATTTTTTTACTAAAAAAGATACTGGAAAATAACCGCCTTACGGGTGCCGATATCAATGAAATAATATTGGTGGGTGGTACAACTTTTCTACCGCAGGTAAGGGAGCAATTGGCTGCCCAAACAGGTATCTCCATCAATCATTCCATTGACCCCACCACATCCATTGCAGTGGGTGCCGCTTACTATGCTGGCAATAAATATTTTGAACCAACGCCGCAAAAAGCCATTGAAAAGGATATAGCAGAAGAGCTGATCGCTTCCATTGATTTTGACCCTGTAAACCTGGACATTGCGTTATCCTATTCCAGGTCATCAAGAGATAAAGAAGAAGTACTGTTGATCATCTGCACAGGTGATCATGAAAATAAATATTACCGGATCAACCGTAATGATGGCGGCTTTGATACCGGGCTCATTTACCTGAAAGCAAAGAAAACAGAATTTCTTCCGCTTATTCCGGAGCAAACCAATTTCTTTACGCTTCATATTTATGATGAGGAAAAAAATGAAATAAAAAAGCTCGTAAAAGAATTTACCATAGCACAGGGCATCTACAATATTGATGGGCAACCCCTACCCCATGACATCTCTATTGAAGTAGATGATATGGAAAATAAAACAACAAAGCTGGAAGTAGTGTTTGAACGCAACAGCCTGTTGCCACAAAAACGTACCCTGTACCGGGAAATATCGAAAACGATCAAAAAAGGAAGTGAGGATACCATCATCATCAATATTCTGGAAGGCGATAAAAATTCCAGGGCAAGTTCTAATCTCACTATTGGCTGCATTGTAATATCAGGTAAAAATTTACAAAGCGATCTTATAAAAGGTTCTGATATTGAGATACAGGTCGAGCTCTCGGACTCCAGGGTTTTGAATACGGTGGTGTACCTGGTGATGACGCAGCAGGAATTTAAAAATGTATTTTCTATCACGGAAAAAAAGGTGAATATAGAAAGACTTAAAGAACAATACATACAACTTGAAACAGACCTTACAGAAACGATCAGGAAATTCCAATACAATGAAGATAATATATGGGAGATAAAAGCAACTGTTTTGATGGATGAACTCCAGGCATTACGGCAAAGGCTTTTTAAGATAAAAGAAAAAGATACTACTGATGAAAAATACATCATCGCCGAAAAAGTATCCCGTATTTCGCAGGATATTGATAAGCTTGGCGGCAATGAACGCATCGCCATACTGCTGGAAGAATATTTATATCATAAGGACAACACAGAACAGGTAATAAGCATGGTTGATTTTGAGAAAGAAGAATTGCGTAAAGAGTTTCAAAGAATAGAACAATCAGAAGCTGCTTTTTTAAATACAAAAAATGCTTCTGTTATTGAAAACAAATTGCGCCAGTTAAGAGAGCTTCGCTGGAAAGGGCTAAGTAATACCACCAGTTTTTTAATAACCATTTTTATTGATTACAAAAACCTGGAGGAAGCTTCTTTTAAAAATTATTCAGCAGCCAGGTCCATTATGAAAATGGCTGATACAGCTTTGGAGAATGAAAAATATGCAGAATTCAGAAGGCATGTATTTAGTATCTCTGCTTTGCTTCATAAAACAAATCTACATATTAATCCAGAATTTAAAGGTACCGGCATTGGCTAATAAGCAATATATATCTATCATCAGGCTGTTTGAACATTGTGATATCTCCGTTGAGGAGAACATCCAGGTATCCCGTATAAAAAAACAGTTAGCGGCAGAGTTTGATCTTGGTACTTCAGGATTTATAGAGACGGAAGGCTATAGTTATAACAAGCAGGATGTTTTCGAAGAAGTGGAGAAGCCAGATTTTATTGGCCGGCTTCATTACCACCAATTATTGTGGAACCGGAAGGTTTTGCTGGCAATGCTGGAAGACAATGTGGTAGATCTTCCCGGCATTGATAAAGACTTTAAAAGTTTTCAGAATGATCCTTCCTTCGATCAGTTTTTTTCACCCTACTTTGGATTTTCATTCAATTATATTTCCCGGAGTTTTTTAAATGAATTAAAGCTGGATGAATTATCGGAGTGGCTATGTTATGAAGATTTTTTACTTCCGGAAGACCGGGAAGAAGGCTTCAGAGCTATCCGGATATTTTTAGAAGACAATATCCGCCTGCTGAGAAACATCAATACGACTTCTTACAAACCGGTTCGTGCCAAGGTAATTCACTGGGGAGAAAATGGCGCCAGCAGATTTTTAAATAATCTACCGGATGATTTTTATGCCGCTAAAAATGAGATTGTTCTTTACCTTATAAACCTTACGGTAAGAATTCAAAAGACCTACAAAAAAGATTGTAAACATTTAAGTACAGAATTGACCTGTTTAAGAGACCTACCTGAGGAGACTGCCAACCTGATATACAATAACCACAGAGCATACACGCAGTCAAGAGTTACTTTTAGAGGCAATTACTCCTGGTTGATATGGGTTGCTTTCATCCTCATCAGAATATTGGCCGGTTGCTGAAATATTGCCGGGCAATTATGCGATTTAATTAATTCATATTTTTTACTATTTCAAATTACTGATAATAGCATTTTGTGTGTCAGAGAATGATTTCATGAGGTTAGAGATCATCTCATTCATCTTTGATTTTCTATCCATCGCCAACTGTAGACTCATTTGCATTTGGGCAGACATATCAGAAACAGCGTCTTGGGAATCAGATGTAGGTATCATTTTAACTTCTCTTTGCTTCAGGTAATCATTAAAGCTAACTGTTGATGAAACCTTCCCGGCTTTTTGCCCTGCTCTGTATTCAGCTGCCATTTTATTCTTTATAGAATCCTGTTGCGCCTTCCTTTTATTTATCGCATCCCGCTGTGCTTTTTTCTGATCATTTATTTTTTTCATGTTGCTCATCTGATCCCTTAAGTCATTCTCAGCATCATTATTAACCTTCATTAATACGATCATTGTCAGCGCATCTATATCGTAGTCATTTAATTTTACGGACTGCGGCTTGTTTTTTATTGCAGCCCGGAGGCTGTCAAGAGATATCGTGTGCCCTTTTAGTTGGCTTGCAGTTGTATTTACCAAAGATTTTATCTGTGGCCGTGCCGAT